>NZ_JAGYFX010000169.1:0-7492 GCF_019946615.1 Pseudomonas sp. BF-R-01 | reverse complement strand
CGCCCCCTCGAGAGGCCGAGTGGAGGTTCTGCGTAGTGGGCAACCCGGCATGGATGCCGGGTTAGCCGCCCCCGGCCATGGATGGCCGATGGCGGCGGGCCCACGGAGCAGGACCGGAGCGAGGGCATGCCGAGCCTTAGCGAGGCACCGAACGAAAGGGGCAAGAGCCCTTGGTTACTTGGGGCTTTTCCAAGTGACTCGCCGTAAGGGCGAAACCAATAGAGGCCGTTACCGCAGCAACGGATATGCCCCAAACCAAACCACCAAACCACGCGTCACGCCAAACGCTGAGCCTTCTCGTCCTCACCCAAACAAGCCGCCGCCGTAAACAACACATCAGTCGAAGAATTCAGCGCAGTCTCCGCCGAGTCCTGCAGCACACCAATAATGAAACCAACCGCCACCACCTGCATGGCAATTTCACTCGGAATGCCGAACAGACTGCACGCCAGTGGAATCAGCAACAACGAACCGCCCGCCACACCCGAAGCGCCACAGGCACAAATCGCCGCAACGACACTCAGCAAGATGGCAGTCGGAATATCCACGGCAATACCCAGCGTATGCACCGCCGCCAGGGTCAGCACAGTAATGGTGATCGCAGCACCCGCCATGTTGATCGTCGCCCCCAGCGGAATCGAAACCGAATAAGTGTCCTCATGCAGACCCAGGCGCTTGCTCAGTTCCAGATTGACCGGAATATTCGCCGCCGAACTGCGGGTGAAAAACGCCGTGATGCCGCTTTCACGCAAGCACATGATCACCAGCGGATACGGGTTGCGACGCAGCTTCCAGAACACGATCACCGGGTTCATCACCAGCGCCACAAACAGCATGCAACCCAGCAACACCGCCAGCAGATGCGCGTAGCCGATCAAGGCACCGAAACCGGAAGTGGCGAGGGTCGACGCCACCAGGCCGAAAATCCCCAGCGGCGCAAAACGGATCACCAGGCGCACGATCAGGGTCACGCCGTTGGACAAGTCGCCGAGCACTTCACGCGTGGTGTCACCGGCATGGCGAATGGCGACGCCCATGCCGATGGCCCACGCCAGAATGCCGATGAAATTGGCATTCATCAGCGCGCTGACCGGGTTATCCACCACGCTCAGCAGCAGGCTTTGCAGCACTTCGCCGATACCGCCCGGCGCCGTCACCGCGACGTCGTGGGTGGACAGCACCAGGCTCGACGGGAACATCATGCTGGCCACGACCGCGACCACGGCCGCCGCAAACGTGCCCAGCAAGTACAGAAACAGAATTGGGCGAATGTGGGTTTCCTGGCCGTGCTTGTGGTTGGCGATCGACGCCATGACCAGCACGAACACCAGAATCGGCGCGACGGCTTTCAGCGCCGAGACGAACACTTTGCCGATGAACGCAGTGGACTTCGCCACGTCCGGCGCAACCAGCGCCAGGGCAATCCCGGCGAGCAGGCCGATGATGATTTGCGTAACCAGGCTCAAGCGTTTCAAGCGTTGCAATAGCGAAGGGGATGAAGCGGTCATAAAACGGCATCTCTGATTTTATTAGGTGCGGGGTGTCGCGACATCGCGGCCATTAAAGGGCGGATGAACAGGGTGTACGAATCGCAGGGCGCGGACTTTATCACAGCGTCGTCCGCATCCCTCAGACCTGTGACGATCTGCCGCCCGCCTGTTAAACGCGATGTGCAGGTTCGTGCAACCGCCTTTGGAAACACTCTGTTAAGATTGCGCATCCTCATTTTCATGTCTGCCAGTGAGCCTTCGGGCTATCGCTGGTGTTGTCGTTTTCTGGAGTTCTGCATGCTGTTGCCCATCCTTCTGTTGTCCGCCGCCGGTTTCACGGTGCTGACCACGGAATTCATCATCGTCGGCCTGTTGCCGGCAATCGCCCGGGATCTTGAAGTGACCATCCCCCAGGCCGGTTTGCTGGTGACGTTGTTCGCCTTCACTGTCGCCGCGTTCGGGCCGTTCCTGACCGCGTACTTCGCCCGGTTCGAACGGCGCAAGCTGTTCATCTCGGTGTTGATCATGTTCGGCCTGGCCAACACCCTCGCGGCGTTTGCGCCGAACATCTGGGTGATGGCCGTTGCGCGGTTGATCCCCGCGCTCGGGCTGCCTGTGTTCTGGGCCCTGGCCAGTGAAACGGCGGTGGACATCGTCGGGCCGGATTACGCCGGGCGCGCCATTGCCAAGATCGGTTTCGGCATCGTTTGCGCGACCGTGTTCGGGATTCCGGTGGGTACGTTGATTTCCGATGCGTTCGGCTGGCGCAGTGCCTTCGGCATTCTGGCGGTGATCGCGTTTGCCAAGGCGTTGCTGCTGTTTATCTACCTGCCCAAAACCAGCCTGCATCAACACCAGGTGAGCTTCCGTTCGCAGTTCAAGATCCTGCGCAGCCCGTTGATGATCGGGCACGTGTTGCTGTCGATCCTGGTGTTCAGCGGCATGTTCACCGCTTACACCTATCTGGCGGACATTCTTGAGCGGTTGGCCGGTTTCAACGGCACCGTGGTGGGTTGGTGCCTGATGGGCTTCGGCGCGGTGGGCCTGATCGGCAACTCGTTGGGCGGTCGCGCGGTGGATCGTCATCCGCTGATCGCTTCCGTGACGTTCTGCGCGTTCATGATCGCCGGCATGGTGACGCTGGTTCCGAACATCCATTCGCCGCTGGGTCTGGCGGCGGCAATGGGCATTTGGGGTGTGACACAAGCGGCGTTGTTCCTGGTCAGCCATGTGCGTTTGATGAAAGCCGCGCCTGAAGCACCGGCGTTTGCCGCGTCGCTGAACATCGCCGGCGCCAACCTCGGCATCGGTCTGGGCGCGATGGTCGGCGGTCGGGTGATCGACAGCGTTGGCCTGGGTGGGCTTGGCTTTGCGGCGGCCGGTTTTATTCTGATCTCGATCCTGTTGGCCATGGCGCTGATGACCTTCAAGCCCCGCGAAGTCTGCGCCTAAGCCTCACATCGCGGTGAACAGCTCGCGTCGGGCACCTTCGGTAATCGCAACGATGCCGGGGTGCTTGACCTTGCGCTCCACCGAAATGGCGTAGAACGACTCGGTCACGGCGTCGGTCTGGCCAATCAATTCCACGCCGCACTGACGCTTCACTTCATCGGCAATCACGCTCGGGCCAATGAAAATTCCGCTGCCGGACTGACCGAAGGCCTGCATCAACGCGCTGTCGTCGAACTCGCCGACGATGCGCGGCTGAATCTGCTGCTCGGCAAACCAGCGTTGCAAACGACTGCGCACCACGGTTTCCGGCCCCGGAATCAGCAGCGGTGCGCCGTGCAGGCTGCGCGGGAAATCCTGGCCGTACTGCGCCGCCAGTTCGGCGGTGGCGAAGAAACTGATTCCGCATTCCCCGAGTTTCTGGCTGTAGCCCTTGATGTCGAGGTGCGACGGCATCGGGCTGTCGGAAATCACCAGATCGAGGCGTTGAATCGCCAGGTCGGCGAGCAAGCGTTCGAGTTTGTCTTCGCGGCAGGTAATGCGCAGCGGTTCGCTCAGCTCCATGGTCGGCGCGATCAGGCGGTAGACGATGGATTTGGGCACCACATCAGCCACGCCAACCCGAAACAGAATCTGTTGTTCATTGGGTTGCGCCCGCAACATCAGCTCCAATTCACCGCCGAGCTGAAACATCTGCTCGGCGTAGGGCAGGGTCTGGCGGCCGGCTTCGGTGAGTTCCAGCTGTCGTCCGACCCGACGAAACAACTCGATGCCGTAGGTTTGTTCGAGCAGGGAAATCTGCCCGCTGATGGTCTGCGGCGTCAGGTTCAGCTGTTCGCAGGCGCGCACGATGCTGCCGGTCTTGGCCACGACCCAGAAGTAATGCAGTTGTCGATAGTTGAGCATGGCGACCTACAGTTCGTGAAAACCGAAGTATAACCGCTAAAAATACGAATTTTCCTGAAGTGTTTGCCTCCCTAGAATGCCTCGCTATCAACGGGCCATCGTTTCGGCCCGTTTTGTTCTATCGAGGAAAGCATCATGAAGCTTAAAACCACGGCACTGTTGATTGCGTCTTTACTGGTGCTGGCCGGTTGCGACCAGGCCGAAAAAAGCGCTCAGCAACTGATGGGCAAGGCTGCCGAATCCGCCAAGCAAGCGATTGACGACACCCACAAAGCCGCCGAGCAAGCGCTCAGCGATGCCACCAGCGGGTTGATCAGCAAGAAAGAATCATCGGGCGACGATAAAGAGAAAACCGAATCGTCGTCCCAGGAAATCTAAACCGTCTTAAAACGAGTCAGGACTGACCCATGGAATACCTTTTAGAACTTGCTGCAAGCCCCACCGCCTGGGTCGCCCTGGCCACGCTGGTGGTGATGGAAATCGTGCTCGGCATCGATAACCTGATCTTCATCTCGATCCTGACCAACAAACTGCCGGAACAGCATCGGCAGAAGGCGCGGCGCATCGGTATCGGCATGGCGCTGATCCTGCGACTGGCACTGCTGAGCACCATCGCGTTCATCGTCCAGTTGACTGAGCCGGTGATCGAGATCCTCGGCCACGCGTTCTCCTGGAAGGACATGATCCTGATCGCCGGCGGCCTGTTCCTGTTGTGGAAGGCGACCACCGAGATCCATCACAGCATGGACCCGGCGCCGGAAGATCCGAAGTCGGCGACCTCGACCGTGACCTTGGGCTTTGCTGCCGCGATCGGTCAGATCCTGATGCTGGACATGGTGTTCTCCATCGACAGCATCATTACCGCTGTCGGCATGACCGAGCATTTGCCGATCATGATCATCGCGGTGGTGGTGTCGGTGCTGGTGATGTTGTTGGCGGCTGACCCATTGGCCAAGTTCATCAACGACAACCCGACGGTGGTGATGCTGGCGCTGGGCTTCCTGATCATGATCGGCATGACGCTGATCGCCGAAGGCTTCGGCGCCCACGTACCGAAAGGCTACGTCTACGCAGCCATGGCGTTCTCGGCAACGATTGAAGGCTTGAACATGATGTCGCGACGGGCCAAGCAGAAGCGCATTGCCGCTGAAGCGTAACCTGGGCTGAAACGAAAACGGCCGCCTGCACTCGCAAGAGTCCAGGCGGCCGTTTGTATTTGGGGTATTAAAAAGTGTCCGTCAGTGCGCAGTGGCGTGACGTGCAACCGGTTTATCGGTTTTCGTCACCCGAGCCGGCTGGGCGGGGTGGTGATGGTGCCTGCGGGCAATTCGTAGGACTCCCCACAACATGGCGGCGGCAACAGCCAGCCAACTGAAAATCAACATCACAATGGTCATTGTCAGGCTCATCAGTGCCTCCTCTTCGCCCTGCTTCGGGCACACACGCTTTGCAAGTGACAGTCTAGTCGCTGCCATGTTGCAGGCTATTGACCAAAGGTCGGTGCCGACCAATCAGTTCGCTCTATCGAACGCAATCAACTGCCGGTTAAGGCTATACCGCTGTCGCGCGGCGTCCTATGATCAACGGCCAAGCCGGGAGCATGGACACCTGGCGTCTGAACAAGAGAGTGATGATGGTGCGGGTATTTTCGCGAATTCGAACGGCAGCCCTGATTGTTGGCTGTGTTGCAGGTCTGGCTGGCTGCGCGGGCAGTGTGGCGCCGGAGGTCAAGCGTCTGCCGGAACGCGTGGAACTCAGCGGGACGTTCTACCGTGGGCAAAGCTTTCAAAGCGGGCCCCAGGTGCTGGCCAGTCTGTTGGCCCAGCAGGGCATCGTGATTACTCCAGGGTTGCTCGAAAAACCTTTGCACCTGCCGGGCGCCGAAGCGCAATTGCAGCAGAACATGCAGAACCTCGCCCGCGAGTACGGGATGGTCGTTTACCCACTCGACAGCCATTTGCCTGCGCTGCTGACCCAGGTTGCGGCGGGTTACCCGGTGATGGTGCGCTTCACTGAAGGCTCGGCGTTCTGGGCTGAACCGCGTTACGCCATTCTTGCCGGGTACAACCGTCAGAAGCGGACTGTGTTGCTGCGCTCGGGAATGAATCGTCGGGAGTTGATGAGCTTCAGCTCGTTTGAGTCGTCGTTCAAGGATGCGGGTGGTTGGGCGGTGCTGATCCAGAAACCGGAGCAGATTCCGGCCAACGTTGATCAGTCGCGTTGGTTGAAAGCGGCGAATGATCTGGCTCAGGCCGGTCAGGAGCAGGCTGCTGCCCGTGCGAAGAAGGCGCTGACTTCGCAGTAAGCTTCCCGTTCGTCATCTGCCCGGCACTGCCACTTGCGATTGGCCTCTAAAGGATAAGGGCCCGGATGTTTCCGGGTCCGTCCCAAGGAGGCGTCCATGACACATCCCACTTCACCCTCCGGCCCGCACTCGTCCGAGCATTCTTCAGGCAATGAGTTGGGTTTCGATCCGGATTCACCGGACCTTGCCGACCCTCAGGTCGACCCCATCGGACCAGCCAGGGCGCCCAGGGATGTTAAACCGGGCGAGGCGGGCAAGGCTCCCGCCAAACCTTACGACCCGCTCGCGAATTTGAAACCCTGACGTTTTGTGTGAGGTGCGTATGTCTACTGATTCGAGTTTTGACGACAAGCGTCCGGACAGTGTTCCAACCACTGTGGAGGATGATATTGATCCTGTGATGGATCCGGACAGTCCGATGCGTGATCCGTTGGTCAGGCCGGTGGTGAGGCCAAGGGATCCGAGTGCGGGGGATGGTATTCCGGATGATGATCAGATGCCGTTGCCGAATGATTGAGTTTTCGGTTTGGCGTTCAGTGGATTGGGGGTATATCCGTTATTGCGGTAACGGCGGCTAACGGTTTCGCTTTTACAGCGAGTCACTTGGAGAAGCGCCAAGTAACCAAGCGCTCTTGCCCCTTTCGTTCGGCCCTTCGCTTAGGCTCAGGGTGCCCTCGCTCCGGTCCTGCTCCGTGGGCCCGCCGCCATCGGCCATCCATGGCCGGGGGCGGCTAACCCGGCATCCATGCCGGGTTGCCCACTGCGCAGAACCTGCGCTCGGCCTCTCGAGGGGGCGACTACCGCCACAGCTGCCGAGGCGGCCTGAAAGCCGACCTGGCTCTTCAGTCGTCCGTGTTGCCCTTCTTTGATGCGTTCACTCATTCCGGACATGCACACCAACCCCCTGTAGGAGCCGGCTTGCTGGCGATAGCGTTGGGTCATCCAACATATTTATTAACTGGATGGACGCCATCGCCAGCAAGCCGGCTCCTACAATGGATTGGGTTCACACGATTCAAAATTGTAGGAGCTGGCTTGTCGGGTCACCGCATCGCAGCGATGGACGCCAACGATAACGCGGGCTGTCTGAATGAACGCGTTGTTCAAACGCTTTTCGCCGGCAAGCCGGCTCCTACAGGAAATCGCATACGCTTTTGATTTCCACCACTCATCAGGCCGAGCGTTAGCTCGCCTTCAGCTTTTGATCTTGAGGTGCACGCCCCCTCGAGAGGCCGAGTGGAGGTTCTGCGCAGTGGGCAACCCGGCATGGATGCCGGGTTAGCCGCCCCCGGCCATGGATGGCCGATGGCGGCGGGCCCACGGAGCAGGACCGGAGCGAGGG
>NZ_JAGYFX010000168.1:0-7597 GCF_019946615.1 Pseudomonas sp. BF-R-01 | reverse complement strand
AGCGATGGCGATGTTGAAGACGCCATCGCCAGCAAGCCGGCTCCTACAGGTCGGTGGGCATCCTCGGGAATAGCGTCTGAAAACGACCTCCATCTGTACTGAAAGCGCTACAGCGGAACGATATCGATACACCCTCATCGGATCACCGCTGCACAAGGCTTTGATCCACCTATACTTTTTTGTTCGCACTCGACTGTAGCGATTTCGCTACAGCGGTCAAACAGCCACGCCCGCAACAACTCTCTAACCAATTGATTTATAACAATAAAATCAAACTGGCCGCGAAATTGCTTAGTAACCACTCATAAATCAGGGCTTACGCCCAAGCATTCAATCGCGTCCACCAGACGAGTCTGGCCCCCTTAGGAGTTTCCATGAGCGAGTTGCGTTTTACTGAAGATCACGAATGGCTGCGTACCGAAGCTGATGGCTCTGTCACCGTCGGCATCACCGCTTTCGCGCAGAACGCTTTGGGCGACGTGGTTTTCGTACAACTGCCTGAGCTGCAGTCCTACGACAAAGGCGCAGAAGCCGCCACCGTGGAATCGGTAAAAGCCGCCAGCGGCGTGTACATGCCACTCGACGGTGAAGTGCTTGAAGTAAACCCGGCGCTGGACAGCAGCCCGGAACTGGTCAACGAAGATCCGCTGGGCGAAGGCTGGTTCTTCCGCTTCCAGCCAACTGACGCCTCGGCTGTCGCCAAACTGCTGGATCAGGACGCCTACGACCGTCTGATCAAAGCCAACGCCGAAGCCTGAGGAGCACGCACATGACTCAAATCAATCTGAGCACTGCCAACGAATTCATCGCGCGCCACATCGGCCCGCGTTCCGGCGATGAGCAAGCGATGCTCAACAGCCTCGGTTTCGACTCGCTGGAAGCCCTGAGCGCCAGCGTCATTCCGGACAGCATCAAAGGCACCAGCGTGCTCGGCCTCGAAGACGGCCTGAGCGAAGCCGACGCCCTGGCGTTGATCAAAGGCATCGCTGCCAAGAACCAGCTGTTCAAGACTTACATCGGCCAGGGCTACTACGGCACCCACACACCGTCGCCGATCCTGCGCAACCTGCTGGAAAACCCGGCCTGGTACACCGCCTACACCCCGTACCAGCCAGAAATTTCCCAGGGCCGTCTCGAAGCGCTGTTGAACTTCCAGACCCTGATCAGCGACCTGACCGGCCTGCCGATCGCCAACGCATCGCTGCTCGACGAAGCCACTGCCGCCGCCGAAGCCATGACCTTCTGCAAGCGCCTGAGCAAGAACAAAGGCAGCCACGCGTTCTTCGCCTCCGTGCATTGCCACCCGCAAACCCTCGACGTGCTGCGCACCCGTGCCGAGCCGTTGGGCATCGACGTGGTTGTCGGCGACGAGCTTGAACTGACTGACGTGACGCCGTTCTTCGGCGCCCTGCTGCAATACCCGGCCAGCAACGGTGACGTCTTCGACTACCGTGCACTGACCGAGCGTTTCCACGCTGCCAACGCACTGGTTGCCGTCGCTGCCGACCTGCTGGCCCTGACCGTGCTGACCCCGCCGGGCGAGTTCGGTGCCGACGTGGCCATCGGCAGCGCACAACGCTTCGGCGTGCCGCTGGGCTTCGGTGGCCCGCACGCGGCTTACTTCTCTACCAAAGATGCGTTCAAGCGCGACATGCCGGGCCGTCTGGTCGGTGTCTCCGTGGACCGTTTCGGCAAGCCGGCCCTGCGCCTGGCCATGCAGACCCGCGAGCAACACATCCGCCGCGAGAAGGCCACCAGCAACATCTGCACCGCGCAGGTTCTACTGGCCAACATCGCCAGCATGTACGCCGTGTATCACGGCCCGAAAGGCCTGACGCAAATTGCCAACCGCATTCATCACCTGACCGCGATCCTCGCCAAGGGCTTGAGTGCACTGGGCCTGACCGTCGAGCAAGCCAGCTTCTTCGACACCCTGACCCTGAACACCGGCGCCAACACCGCCAAACTGCATGACAAGGCGCGTGCGCAGCAGATCAACCTGCGCGTAGTCGATGGCGAGCGTCTGGGCCTGTCCCTCGACGAAACCACTTCGCAAGCTGACGTCGAAACCCTGTGGGCCTTGTTTGCCGACGGCAAAGCACTACCGGACTTCGCTGCCATCGCAGCGGCAGTGGTCAGCGCGATCCCGGCTGCACTGGTTCGCCAATCGCCGATCCTCAGCCACCCGGTGTTCAACCGTTATCACTCGGAAACCGAGCTGATGCGCTACCTGCGCAAGCTCGCCGACAAGGACCTGGCCCTGGATCGCACCATGATCCCGCTGGGTTCGTGCACCATGAAACTCAACGCCGCCAGCGAAATGATCCCGGTGACCTGGGCTGAGTTCGGTGCCCTGCACCCGTTCGCCCCAGCCGAGCAAAGCGCCGGTTACCAGCAACTGACCGACGAACTGGAAGCGATGCTCTGCGCCGCCACCGGTTACGACTCGATCTCGCTGCAACCGAACGCCGGTTCGCAAGGTGAATACGCCGGTCTGCTGGCCATTCGTGCTTACCACCAGAGCCGTGGCGAAGACCGTCGCGACATCTGCCTGATCCCATCGTCCGCCCACGGCACCAACCCGGCTACCGCCAACATGGCTGGCATGCGTGTGGTCGTGACCGCGTGCGACGCCCGTGGCAACGTCGACATCGAAGACCTGCGCGCCAAGGCCATCGAGCACCGCGAACACCTCGCTGCGCTGATGATCACTTACCCGTCGACCCACGGCGTGTTCGAAGAAGGCATCCGCGAAATCTGCGGCATCATTCATGACAACGGCGGCCAGGTGTACATCGACGGCGCCAACATGAACGCGATGGTCGGCCTCTGCGCACCGGGCAAGTTCGGCGGCGACGTGTCCCACCTGAACCTGCACAAAACCTTCTGCATCCCTCACGGTGGTGGCGGCCCGGGTGTCGGCCCGATCGGCGTGAAATCGCACCTGACCCCGTTCCTGCCGGGCCACGCCCAGATGGATCGCAAGGAAGGCGCGGTCTGCGCAGCACCGTTCGGCAGCGCGAGCATTCTGCCGATCACCTGGATGTACATTCGGATGATGGGTGGCGCGGGTCTCAAGCGCGCTTCGCAACTGGCGATCCTCAATGCCAACTACATTTCCCGTCGCCTCGAAGAGCACTATCCAGTGCTGTACACCGGCAGCAACGGCCTGGTGGCACACGAATGCATCCTCGACCTGCGTCCGTTGAAAGACAGCAGCGGCATCAGCGTCGATGACGTTGCCAAGCGCCTGATCGACTTCGGCTTCCACGCCCCGACCATGTCGTTCCCGGTCGCCGGCACGCTGATGATCGAGCCGACCGAAAGCGAATCCAAGGAAGAACTGGACCGCTTCTGCGACGCCATGATCCGCATCCGCGAAGAAATCCGCGCAGTGGAAAACGGCACTCTGGACAAGGACGACAACCCGCTGAAAAACGCCCCGCACACTGCGGCGGAACTGGTCGGCGAGTGGTCCCATCCGTACAGCCGTGAGCAAGCGGTGTACCCGGTTGCGTCGCTGATTGAAGGCAAATACTGGCCGCCGGTCGGTCGCGTCGACAACGTCTTCGGTGATCGCAACCTGGTTTGCGCTTGCCCGTCGATCGAAAGCTACGCTTGATCTATAGGGGGCGGACTCTCTCGCCCCACTAGGACGCCACAAACCCCCGTAGGAGCGAGGCTTGCCCGCGAAGAGGCCATCAAGGTCGCCAAAAGCTTCGCGGGCAAGCCTCGCTCCTACGGGGTCGCGGTGCTCCTCATAACAAGAAACCGGAGAACAACCATGTCGCTAAGCGTGTTCGACCTGTTCAAGATTGGCATCGGCCCCTCCAGTTCCCACACCGTCGGCCCGATGCGCGCTGCTGCGCGTTTCGTCGAAGGTTTGCGCCGTGAAGGGCTGCTGGCCGCGACCACCTGCGTCAAAGTCGAGCTCTACGGCTCGCTCGGCGCCACCGGCAAGGGCCACGGCAGCGACAAGGCTGTACTGCTCGGACTGGAAGGTGAACACCCGGACACCGTTAACACCGAAACCGTCGCCGCCCGTCTGCAAGACATTCGTGGCAACGGTCGCTTGAACCTGCTCGGCGAACACAGCATTGCGTTCAACGAGAAAGAACACCTGGCGATGATCCGCAAACCGCTGGCCTATCACCCCAACGGCATGATCTTCCGCGCGTTCGACGCGGCGGGCTTGCAGATCCGCAGCCGCGAGTACTACTCGGTCGGCGGCGGTTTCGTCGTCGATGAAGACGCCGCCGGCGCCGACCGTATCGTCGAAGATGCGACACCACTGACCTTCCCGTTCAAAAGCGCAAAGGATCTGCTCACTCATTGCACCACTTACGGCCTGTCCATCAGCCAGGTGATGCTGACCAACGAAAGCGCCTGGCGCCCGGAAGCGGAAACCCGCGCCGGCCTGCTGAAAATCTGGCAAGTGATGCAGGATTGCGTCGACGCCGGTTGCCGCAACGAAGGCATCCTGCCCGGCGGTTTGAAGGTCAAGCGGCGGGCGGCAGCGCTGCATCGGCAACTGTGCAAAAACCCCGAATCGTCGCTGCGCGATCCGCTGTCGGTGCTGGACTGGGTCAACCTGTATGCCCTGGCGGTCAACGAAGAAAATGCCAATGGCGGGCGCGTGGTCACCGCGCCTACCAACGGTGCAGCGGGCATCGTCCCGGCAGTTTTGCACTACTACATGCGCTTCATCCCCGGCGCCAACGAAGACGGCGTCGTACGTTTTCTGCTGACGGCTGCCGCCATCGGCATTCTCTATAAAGAAAACGCCTCGATCTCCGGCGCTGAAGTCGGCTGTCAGGGTGAAGTCGGCGTGGCCTGTTCGATGGCGGCCGGCGCGTTGTGCGAAGTGCTTGGCGGCACCGTGCAGCAAGTGGAAAACGCCGCCGAAATCGGCATGGAACACAACCTCGGCCTGACCTGCGACCCGATCGGCGGGCTGGTGCAAGTGCCTTGCATCGAGCGCAACGCCATGGGCTCGGTGAAAGCCATCAATGCCGTGCGCATGGCCCTGCGTGGCGACGGTCAGCACTTCGTCTCCCTCGACAAAGTCATCCGCACCATGCGCCAGACCGGCGCCGACATGAAAAGCAAATACAAGGAAACCGCCCGTGGCGGTTTGGCGGTCAACATTATCGAGTGCTGATGCGCGCTCACTGCATCTGCACACTTTTTCAGGAGCTGGATATGTCCACCGAACAACTATTGAAAACCCCGTTGCACGCACTGCACATCGAACTCGGCGCCCGCATGGTGCCGTTTGCCGGCTATGACATGCCGGTGCAGTACCCGCTGGGCGTCATGAAGGAACACCAGCACACCCGTGATCAGGCCGGGCTGTTCGATGTTTCGCACATGGGCCAGATCCGCCTGACCGGCGCCAATGCCGCCAAGGCCCTGGAAACCCTGGTGCCGGTGGACATTATCGACCTGCCAGTGGGCATGCAGCGCTACGCCATGTTCACTAACGAGACGGGCGGCATCCTCGATGACCTGATGGTCGCCAACCTCGGTAACGACGAACTGTTCCTGGTGGTCAACGCCGCCTGCAAGGATCAGGACCTCGCGCACCTGCGCAAACACATCGGCGACCAATGCACCATCGAGCCGCTGTTCGAAGAGCGTGCACTGCTGGCCTTGCAAGGTCCGGCCGCCGTCACGGTGCTCGCGCGCCTGGCGCCGGAAGTGGCGAAGATGACGTTCATGCAGTTCGCCCGCGTGAAGTTGCTGGGCGTGGACTGCTTTGTCAGCCGCTCGGGTTACACCGGCGAAGACGGTTTCGAAATCTCCGTGCCGGCAGCCAATGCCGAAGCGTTGGCCCGCGCCCTGCTGGCTGAACCGGAAGTCGCGGCCATTGGCCTGGGCGCTCGTGATTCGCTGCGCCTGGAAGCCGGCCTGTGCCTCTACGGCCACGATATGAACACCGACACCACTCCGATTGAAGCGAGCCTGCTGTGGGCCATCTCCAAGCCTCGACGTGCCGATGGCGCGCGGGCCGGCGGTTTCCCTGGCGCTGAAACCGTGTTCGCCCAGCAGCAAG
Source organism: Pseudomonas sp. BF-R-01 (assembly GCF_019946615.1). Taxonomy (NCBI): domain Bacteria; kingdom Pseudomonadati; phylum Pseudomonadota; class Gammaproteobacteria; order Pseudomonadales; family Pseudomonadaceae; genus Pseudomonas; species Pseudomonas sp. BF-R-01. Next base: position 1,542 of record NZ_JAGYFX010000168.1, on the reverse strand, counting down.
CCGGTGTCAGCCGCAAGCGTGTAGGCCTGTTACCGCAGGAACGCACACCCGTGCGCGAGGGTGCAGAGATCGTCAACGAAGCAGGCGAGATCATCGGTAGCGTTTGCAGCGGCGGTTTCGGTCCGACCTTGAGCGGTCCTTTGGCCATGGGTTACCTCGACAGCGCATACATCGCCATCGACACACCTGTGTTCGCAATTGTTCGTGGGAAAAAGGTGCCTTTGCTTGTAAGCAAAATGCCATTCGTTGCACAACGCTACTATCGTGGTTGATTGACTGTTTCTATAAGTAACGCGGTTGCGTTAACAGTGCACTAATGTGTAACGCAACCGCCATAAAACAGTGCAAGCTTTCGTTTATGAACGCTGCTTATAACAATCGAAAACAATTGAACCGCCGCATCGAATAAGCCGGAACTAGTGAAACACTAATGGCCAGCAACCTGAGTAAAACCGGGCCTCTCACAGGGCTTGTTTTTTCTCCCGTAGTTGGCGTAGAGTTTGTTCACTGTGTTTGCATGGGTCGCTTGGAATCGTGACCTGGGCAGTAGCCTACAAGTTAGCTACATCCCGTTCGACGTCTTCTTACTCTCCTGCAACCAGCCCCAGTACTCTTTCATGAGAAGGAGACTGTCATTAATTTTTGCGTCAAAGGAAATAAGAAATGTCCCAACGTCAGAGCGGTACCGTCAAGTGGTTTAACGACGAGAAAGGTTTTGGTTTTATCACTCCAGAAAGCGGTCCGGATCTGTTCGTGCATTTCCGCGCTATTCAGGGCAACGGCTTCAAGAGCCTGAAAGAAGGCCAGAAAGTGACCTTCATCGCCGTGCAAGGCCAGAAAGGCATGCAGGCTGACGAAGTACAAGCAGAAGCCTAACCTTCTGTTACGAAAAAGCCCCTGATGCTGACATCAGGGGCTTTTTTGTGCGCGTAAATCCGTAAAATGGCTTCTTTTTCCGTCGAGAGCCCTGCCATGTCGAAACACCTGCTCAACCCTCAGGGCGACTTTCCCGCCGCGACCCTGGGCCGTCGCCTGGCAGCGATGTTCTATGACTTTCTGTTGTGCACTGCCCTGCTGATCGTCACCAGCGGCCTCTACAAGATGATCCAGATGGCGATCATCGGCGAAGACAAAATGCGCACCTTGACCGAAGCCGGCGCGCTGGACGGTGACCCGTTGCTCTCGACGGTGTTGCTGTTCGTGCTGTTCGGCTTCTTCGCCAAGTTCTGGACCTGGTCCGGGCAGACCCTGGGCATGCAGGTTTGGTGCATCCGCGTGCAGAACGCCGATGGCTCATCCATCAGCCTGTGGCAGGCACTGCTGCGTTTTGTCGTGTCGATCGCATCCTTGCTGTGCGTCGGCCTTGGATTCATCTGGTCGCTGTTCGACAAACAGAAACGTAGCTGGCATGACATCTATTCGGGCACCCAGCTGGTGCGGATCCCGAAGAAGACCAAATAATCGGATAGCGTAAAACCATTGTGGGAGCGAGCCTGCTCGCGATGACGGAGTGTCAGCCGACATTAATGTTTGCTGACATTC
>NZ_JAGYFX010000167.1:0-7633 GCF_019946615.1 Pseudomonas sp. BF-R-01 | reverse complement strand
CGGGCCAACGGAGCAGGACCGGAGCGAGGGCATGCCGAGCCTTAGCGAGGCACCGAACGAAAGGGGCAAGAGCCCTTGGTTACTTGGGGCTTTTCCAAGTGACTCGCCGTAAGGGCGAAACCAATAGCGGCCATTACCGCAGCAACAGATATGCCCCCCATCCAAACCGTGGGAGCAAGCCCGCCCCCCCCAGTAATCAATCCAGTCAACCAAGCGATCAGCTTACAGTCCCGCCTTTTGATTCACTCATGATCTGCCGAATCGCCCCCACAAACGTCTCCACCGGCTGCCCGCCACTGACCGCATATTGCCCGTTGAACACCACCGTCGGCACCGAACTCACCCCCCGCGACAACCACAACTGCTCTTCCTCACGCACCTCTTTAGCGAACTCGTCCGAGGCCAGAATCGCCTCAGCCCGCTCCCGGTCCAGACCAACGCTTTGCGCAATCTGCACCAACTGAGCGTGGTCAGACGGATTGCCGCCCTCCGTGAAATACGCCTTGAACAACGCCTCTTTCAAATTGAACTGCAACCCCTCCAGCCCCGCCCAGAACAACAACCGATGCGCATCGAACGTGTTGTAGATGCGACTGTTGCCGTCGGTGCGAAAGGCGAACCCGACTTCGGCGCCACGCGCACGGATCATTTCGCGGTTCTTCTGCGACTGCTCGGGGGTCGAGCCGTATTTCTCGGTGATGTGTTCGGTGATGTTCTGCCCTTCCGGGCCCATCTTTGGGTTCAGCTCGAACGGCTGGAAACGGATCTCGGCCTGGACCTCGTCCCCCAGCAGATCCAGGGCACGGGTCAGGCCGTACAGCCCGACAACGCACCAGGGGCAGGACACGTCGCTGACGAAATCGATTTTCAGGGGGGTACTCATCACTCACCTCGCAGGCTGGATACGGGCCGGAAAAGTTGAACGATACACCTGTGGGTCTGAGTACATCTGCTAGAAATTGGTTGGCTGTCAGACCGCCATCGCTGGCAAGCCAGCTCCTACAAGGTCAGCGTGTGCACATAGATTTCGGTCAACCCGGTCTGTAGGAGCCGGCTTGCTGGCGATGGGGCCTTCAAACCCCGCATCGTCGTCGAGGGCATCATCGTTACAGGAGGTTGTGTTCGGCCACCGGATCAATCTGCGCCCAATGCGAAGTGTCCTCGCGGTGAGCCTGCAAATAGGGCAGCACCGCCGCAAGCAATGGCGCTTTGAAGGCTTCCTGAAAACGATGGGCCAGCCCCGGAATCAGCTTCAACTGGCTGCCACGAATATGCGCCGCCAGGTGCACGCCATGCATTACCGGCAACAGCGGATCGGCAGTGCCATGAACCACCAGCGTCGGCACCCGCAGTTGATTGAGCAGTGCCACCCGACTCGGCTCCGCGAGGATCGCCATGATCTGACGCTTCACGCCCTCGGGGTTAAACGCACGGTCATAGGACAGCGCCGCCTGATGCAACAGCGCCTGCCGATCATCACTCACCGACGGGCTACCCAGCGCCGCCAACAAATCAGCCTGCTGCTCCAGCGCCACCTCACGATTCGGCGCGCCACGCCGCGAAAGCAGCTGCACCAGCGCCGCGTTCGGCGCCGGCAAGCCTTCGGCACCGGAACTGGTCATGATCAGCGTCAGGCTCTCGACCCGCTGCGGCGCCATGGCCGCCATATGCTGGGCGATCATCCCGCCCATGCTCGCGCCCAGCACGTGGAATTGCTCGACGTGCAAGGCATCCATCAAGCCCAGCGCATCGTCGGCCATGTCGGTCAGGGAATACGGCGCCGATACCGGCAAGCCAAGTTTGTAGCGCAGCACTTCGAAGGTCAGGTTGGCGTCGGCAGGCGATTGTCGCCAGGTGGACAGGCCGACATCGCGATTGTCATACCGGATGACCCGAAAACCCTGCTGACACAGCGCGACCACCACCTCGTCCGGCCAGTGAATCAACTGCCCGCCCAGGCCCATCACCAGCAGCAACGCCGGATCGGAGGCGCGGCCGATGCTCTGGTACGCCAGGCTCACCTGCGCCAGATCGACCCGTTCGGTCGGAACATTGACATCGCATCGAGACGCCGCAAAGGACGGAAGGCCAAAGAACAACGCGGCCAGGAAGGCCGCCGTTGATAAAAATCGTGCACGCATGAAAAACACCGAAACGCAGAACCCCAGTAGAGCGCGAGTCTGATGAAGTTTGTTGAAGCGCGCTGCCACAGTTACGTGACAGTTTGATGAAGAGTGCTGAACGGTCGTACTTGTCGCGCAGGCAACGATCTGTAGGAGCCGGCTTGCCGGCGATGAACGATAACGCGGTGAGTGCGAATCATCGCGGTGCGGCCATCGCCGGCAAGCCGGCTCCTACAAGGACGGTGTCAGGCCAGCTGACTGCGCAACTGCCGCGCCGCCGCCACCATGTTCACCAATGCCGCTTCAGTTTCCGGCCATGCCCGGGTCTTCAAACCGCAATCCGGGTTCACCCACAACCGCTCTGCCGGAATGCGCTTCACGGCCTTGCTCATCAACTTGACCATCTCGGCCGTGTCCGGCACCCGTGGCGAGTGAATGTCGTAGACGCCCGGACCGATGTCATTCGGGTAGTCGAACGCTTCGAAGGCTTCCAGCAATTCCATGTCCGAACGCGAGGTTTCGATGGTGATCACATCGGCATCCATGTCGGCAATCGCCTTGATCACGTCATTGAATTCGCTGTAGCACATGTGCGTATGGATCTGGGTTTCATCGCGCACGCCGGAGGCGCTCAAGCGGAACGCTTCCACCGCCCAATCGAGGTATTCCTGCCATTGCGCCCGACGCAGTGGCAAGCCTTCGCGGAACGCGGCTTCGTCGATCTGCACGATCTTGATGCCGGCGTTTTCCAGGTCGACCACTTCGTCACGCAGGGCCAACGCCAACTGCTGCGCCTGGACTTTGCGCGAAACGTCTTCACGCGGGAACGACCACATCAGCATGGTCACGGGACCGGTGAGCATGCCTTTCATGACCTTGTCGGTCTGGCTCTGCGCGTAGCTGATCCAGTCGACCGTCATGGCTTTCGGACGGCTCAGGTCGCCATAGATGACTGCCGGTTTGACGCATCGCGAGCCATAGCTCTGGACCCAGCCAAAGCGGGTGAACAGGTAGCCGTCCAACTGCTCGGCGAAGTATTCGACCATGTCGTTGCGTTCGGCTTCACCGTGTACCAGCACATCCAGCCCCAGACGTTCCTGGACTTGCACGGCGTGGCGAATTTCGTGGTGCATGGCGTCGGTGTAGTCGTTGGCTGACAGCTTGCCTTGCTTGTAGGCCTGTCGCGCCAGACGGATCGAACCGGTCTGCGGGAACGAGCCGATGGTGGTGGTCGGGAACGCCGGCAGTTTCAAGCGCGCACGTTGTTGTTCGATGCGTTTGGCGAACGGCGATTGGCGTTGGCTGTCCGCTGCACTGATGGCATTGATGCGCGCCTGCACTTCAGCTTTGTGAATACGCGGCGACTCGGCACGGCTGGCCTGAATCGCCCGGCTTTGTGCCAGCGCGGTTTGCACTTTGGGCGATTGCGGATCGTTGAGCGCGTCGCGCAGCACGGCGATTTCGCCACACTTCTGCACCGCAAACGCCAGCCAGCTTTTCAGTTCCGGATCGAGTTTGTCTTCGCGTTCCAGGTCTACCGGGCTGTGCAGCAGCGAGCAGGAACTGCTGACCCACAGGTTGTCGCCGAAACGTTCCTGGGCCAATTGCAGTTGTGCGAGCACCGGTTCCAGTTCGCAGCGCCAGACGTTGCGGCCATTGACCAGGCCCACCGAGAGAATCTTGTAGGTCGGCAGACGATCGAGCACGTGCAGCAGTTGGTCGGGCGCGCGCACCGCATCGATGTGCAAGCCTTGTACGGGCAAGCCGACGGCCAGGCCGAGGTTGTCTTGCAGGCCGCTGAAGTAGGTCGCCACCAGCTTTTTCAGCGGCGAATACTGGAGGATGTGGTAGGCGCGCTCGAAGGCGTTTTTCCATTCTTGCGGCAGGTCGAGGGTCAGGATCGGTTCGTCGATCTGCACCCACTCCACACCTTGTGCCGCGAGGCGGCCGAGGATTTCACCGTAGATCGGCAGCAGGCGTTCCAGCAGGTCGAGCTTGTCGAAGTCGTTGCCTTTGGCCTTGCCCAGCCACAGGTAAGTCAGCGGGCCGATGATCACCGGTTTGACGTTGTGGCCGAGGGCCTTGGCTTCGTCGACTTCGTCGAACAGCTGTTCCCAGCTCAGCTTGAACTGCTGGTCAGCGCTGAATTCCGGGACCAGATAGTGGTAGTTGGTGTCGAACCACTTGGTCAGTTCCTGGGCATATTGCGCTTTGCTGTGTTCGCCACCGCAGCAAGTGGTGGTGGCGCCACGGGCCATGGCGAACAACGTGTCGAGCGTCGGCAGGCCCCTGGCATTCTTGGCGCTGTCGAAACGCTCCGGGATTACACCGAAGGTCAGGGAATGCGTCAGGACCTGGTCGTACCAGGCGAAGTCGCCGACCGGCAGCAGGTCGATGCCGGCGTCTTTCTGTAATTGCCAGTGGGTGGCGCGCAGTTGGCGGCCGACGCTCTTCAGCGCGTCCTGATCGAGATCGCCCTTCCAGTAGGATTCGAGGGCTTTTTTCAGTTCGCGGTCAGCGCCGATGCGTGGAAAACCAAGTGTGTGGGCCAGAGCCATGGTGAGTTTCTCCTTGTAAAAGATGGCGCTATTGTCGACAGCCAACCCAACATGAGACAAACTCAACCTTTTCGTGTTGATCACAAGTTTTCCTCATGGAGCCCTCCGGTGCTTGAAATCCGTCACTTGAAGACCCTGCACGCCTTGCGCGAAGCCGATAGCCTGGTCGATGCCGCCGACCGCCTGCACCTGACGCAGTCGGCGCTGTCCCACCAGTTCAAGGAGTTGGAAGAGCGCATGGGCATGCCGCTGTTCGTGCGCAAGACCAAACCGGTGCGCTTCACCAGTGCCGGTTTGCGCCTGCTGCAACTGGCCGACGCCACCCTGCCACTGCTGCGCGGCGCCGAGCGTGATATCGCGCGGCTGGCCGGTGGCACCGCCGGGCGCCTGCACATGGCGATCGAGTGCCACAGTTGCTTTCAGTGGCTGATGCCGACCATCGACCAGTTCCGCGATGCCTGGCCGGAAGTCGAGCTGGACCTGGCCTCGGGCTTCTCTTTCGCGCCGCTGCCGGCGTTGGCCCGTGGTGATCTGGATCTGGTGGTGACCTCCGATCCGCTGGAACTGGCCGGGATCACGTATGTGCCGTTGTTCACTTATGAAGCCATGCTCGCGGTTGCCAATCAGCACCGCTTGGCGAACAAGGCGTACATCGTTCCGGAGGATTTGCTCACGGAAACCCTGATCACTTACCCGGTGGAACGTGACCGGCTGGACATCTTCACCCGCTTCCTGGAGCCGGCCGACATCGAACCGGCCCAGGTCCGCACCTCGGAACTGACGGTGATGATGATGCAGTTGGTTGCCAGCGGTCGTGGCGTCTGTGGCATGCCGCACTGGGCGCTGCATGAATACAGTTCACGGGGCTACGTGAAGGCCAAGCGGCTGGGCGAGAAGGGATTGTTTGCGACGTTGTACGCGGCGGTTCGTGCGGACATGCTGGATGCGCCGTATATGCGCGACTTCCTGCTGACGGCAAAAGATACGTCGTTCTCGACCTTGGACGGGGTCAGCGCCGTCCGCTAGCACAACACGGACTTGTAGGAGCCGGCTTGCTGGCGATTGCGGCGGATCAGTCCACATCAATGGCGCCTGATACACCGCTATCGCCAGCAAGCTGGCTCCTACAGGGGATCGTGGTGGATTCAGATTTCGTGTCGCATATGGATCGTGGTGGATTCAGATTTCGCGTCGCATATGGATCGTGGTGGGTTCAGATCTCGCGCCACATATGAATCTTGTCGAAGTAATCCTCGCCCACCCGCACCGCCAGTGGTTCGAGGCCGAACTGGATGAAGCCGCAACGCTGGTACAGGTTGAACGCCGCGTCATTGCCGGCGGTAACGGTCAGTTGAATCAGCCTCAAGCCCGGGTGGGTTTGCGCTTCGGCCAACGCTGCCTGCACCAGTTGATAACCGAGCCCGCGCTGGCGGACCTGACTGGACACGTACATGCCAAACAGCGTCGCCTTGTGCCGGGCCTTTTCCCGAGGATCGAAGGCAAGGCCGACGATGCCCGACAGCTTCCCTTCCTCAAACGCCCCGAACACCACATCGAGTTTGTTGCTCAGGCGCGATTCCCACCAGCTCAGCGGCATCGTGGCGCGTTCGCGCACGGTGGAGGTAAACGCCTGGGGATGCAGGTCGTAGGCTTCGAGCATCAACGCCCGATAGTCCAGGGCATGGCTGGCATCAAGCCGTTCAATCCACATGTTCACGCCGTCCGTCGTTGCTCAAGCATCAGCCGCACGGCCAACGCCGCCAAGACAAACCCCATGAAGTAACGCTGCACCGCCAGCCAGGTCGGGTTGTTGACGAACCACGACGCGATGCCGGCGGCGAACACCGCGATCAGCAGGTTGACGCTGAAACTGACGCTGATCTGGGTCAGGCCGAGGATGATGCTTTGGTTGAACACCGAACCGTGCTCAGGGGTGATGAATTGCGGAAACACCGAGAGGTAAAACACCGCAATTTTCGGGTTCAGGGCGCTGGTCAAAAAGCCCATGGTGATCAGTTTGCGCGAGGAGTCCGGCGGCAGCTGCTGTGCCTCGAACGGCGAACGCGCGCCCGGTTTGACCGCCTGCCAGGCCAGCCACACCAGGTACAGCGCGCCGGCCCACTTCAACACTTCATAAGCCATCGGCACCGCGAGGAACACCGCAGTCAATCCCGCTGCCGCAGCGAACAGGTGCACAAAAAAGCCCGCCACCACACCGAGCAACGAAGTGACTCCGGCCTTGCGCCCCTGGCAGATCGAACGAGAGATCAGGTAGATCATGTTCGGTCCCGGCGTCAGTACCATCAGCAACGCGGCAGCGGCGAAGATCAGCAAGTCTTGAAGCGGGATCATGGCGGTTCCTTGGCGTGAATGATCAGGCGATTGCGCTCAGCGAGGCTCGATAAAACGGCAGGATCAGGTCTCGTGTCAATGGCGCCAGCGTCACATCGCCGTCGGTGGCGGGGTCGATCCAGCGCACCTCTTCGATTTCCGCCGCAGGCGATACGTCTGAATCGATGGTCAGCAGAAAGAGTTCGGCCTGTACGACAAAACCTGGCTCGTTGGCGGCCGGTGCCGAGAACTGCCCCAGATAAGTGGCGTGCGCCGGATCGATGGCCAATCCCAACTCTTCTTCCAGCTCACGCACCAGGGCGTGAACCGGTTGTTCATGGGCTTCGATCTTGCCGCCCGGTTGCATGAAAGCTTCAGTGCCACGTTTGCGCACCAGCAGCGTGCGACCGTCAGGGCCGATCAACAAGGCGGCGGCGATGTGGATGATGCGGGGGGAAGTGGCGGATGCAAGCGTCATGAGTGAGGCGAGGCCTTGGCTAAAAGGTGCAAGCATCACATGAGTGGCGGGACATCGTCACGCCGAAAAAACCTCTGCGAAACACCGCCCCCTGTGGGAGCGGGCTTGCTCGCGAAGCTGTGTGTCAGTCGCCTCTATGTCGG
>NZ_JAGYFX010000166.1:0-7973 GCF_019946615.1 Pseudomonas sp. BF-R-01 | reverse complement strand
GCGGTGTATCAGTCACCATCAATGTGATTGACCCACCGCCATCGCGAGCAGGCTCGCTCCCACAGGGAACTTCAGCGAACACAAAAACAAAAAAGGCGACCGTCTAAGGTCGCCTTTTTCATTGGGCTATCAGCGTTTACTGAGCGTAAATCTGATCAAAGATCCCACCATCATTGAAGTGCGTCTTCTGCACGGTGCGCCAGTCACCGAAGGTCTTCTCTACCGACAGGAAATCCACTTTCGGGAAGCGGTCGGTGTACTTGGCCAGTACCGCCGGATCACGCGGACGCAGGTAGTTTGCCGCAGCAATTTCCTGGCCTTCCGGCGACCACAGGTACTTCAGGTATTCCTCGGCCGCCGCGCGGGTGCCTTTCTTCTCGACCACTTTGTCGACCACGGCCACTGGCGGCTCGGCTTCAGCGGAGACGCTTGGGTAGATCACTTCGAACTGATCACGGCCAAACTCGCGGGCAATCATTTCCGCTTCGTTTTCGAAGGTCACCAGCACGTCGCCGAGCTGGTTGGTCATGAAGGTAGTGGTAGCCGCACGACCACCGGTATCCAGCACCGGTGCTTGCTTGAACAGCTTGCCGACGAAGGCCTTGGCCTTGTTCTCGTCACCGCCGTTTTTCAGCACATAACCCCAGGCCGAAAGGTAGGTGTAGCGGCCGTTGCCCGAGGTTTTCGGGTTTGGCACGATCACTTGCACACCGTCCTTGAGCAGATCCGGCCAGTCTTTCAGGGCTTTCGGGTTGCCTTTGCGGACGATGAACACCGTGGCCGAGGTGAACGGCGCGCTGTGGTTCGGCAGCAGGGTGACCCAGTTGTCCGGCACCAGTTTGCCGTTGTCTGCCAGGGCGTTGATGTCGGTGGCCATGTTCATGGTGATGACGTCAGCCGGCAGGCCGTCGATCACGGAGCGCGCCTGTTTGCTCGAACCGCCGAAAGACATCTGCAGGGTGATGTTTTCGTTGTGCTCGGCTTGCCAGTGTTTCTGGAAGGCAGCGTTGTAGTCCTTGTAGAAATCGCGCATCACGTCGTAGGAAACGTTGAGCAGGGTTGGTGCAGCTTGAGCAACGCTGGTCAATGCCAGGCCAGCGGCCAGAAGTGAGGCGCCAAAGAGTTTTTTCACTGCGCATTCCTTGTTCTAATTTAAATATGAGGCAATTTGCCAGCGACTATAACCGGGCTCGTATAGTCCTTTAAAGATTAAAAAGCACTTTGCTTATTCCAGTTTTTTGAACAACACATTGCCGCACCGCGAGCAAAATGCAGCGCCGTGCTCGTGGCTGTTTTTCTTGCACACCGGGCAGTCGTGTTGCAACTGTTCGCCGCGCATGGCGTTGGCCAGTTCGGCGGTGAAAATCCCGGTTGGCACGGCGATGATCGAGTAACCGGTGATCATCACCAGCGACGAAATCACCTGGCCCAGGGGCGTCTTCGGCACGATGTCGCCGAAGCCGACGGTGGTCAGCGTTACGATAGCCCAGTAGATGCCTTTGGGAATGCTGGTGAAGCCATGCTCCGGGCCTTCGATCACGTACATCAGCGTGCCGAACACCGTGACGAGCGTGCAGACGCTGACCAGAAACACCACGATCTTCTGCTTGCTGCCACGCAGCGCCGACATCAGGTAATTGGCTTGCTTGAGGTACGGACTGAGCTTGAGCACACGGAAAATCCGCAGCATCCGGATGATCCGGATGATCAGCAGGTACTGCGCATCGGCGTAATACAGCGCGAGGATGCCGGGCACGATCGCCAGCAGATCCACCAGCCCGTAGAAGCTGAAGGCATAACGCAGCGGCTTGGGCGAACAGTACAGGCGCAGGCCATATTCGATGGCGAAAATGACCGTGAAGCCCCACTCGATGTACGCCAACACGTTGGCGTAGTTCTGATGAATCGTGTCGATGCTGTCGAGCATCACGATGACGATGCTGGCGAGGATGATCAACAGCAGAATGCCGTCGAAGCGCCGCCCGGCCTTGGTGTCGCTCTGGAAAACCATGACGTAAAGGTCTTCACGCCAGTTTTTGCTGCTGTCCATGGATAACGCCTGAATCGAGAATCAGCGCAGCCTAGGGTGATTCTCCTCCAGAGTGCAAGGCGTACCGGCGACGGTGGTCTTGCCAAACATTTGCACAACCGTGCGGATCAGCCAGCAGGCGAGGATGAACGGCGCGGTCAGCGTTGGCAGGCCGATGGCGGCAAACACCGGCGTCAGCAACAGCGCCGATACTATGCCTATCAGCGGCAGCCACGGTTGCTGGCGCTGCGAGCTGAGGGCGAGGGCGGCGAGTACGGCGTTATAGCCACCGAGGCCGATCAATGCGCTATAGAAATCTTGATGCAGCAGGCTCCAGCCCATGCCCGCGGCAGACGCCAGCATCGCCCAGCAGAATGCGCGGCGATCAGCGATCAGCAAACCCACGCCGATCATCGCACCGGCCAGCGGATGACCGAGGAACATCACCTGGCCGAGGCCTTTCAGGGGGGCGAGGAGCATGTTCAACGCACTGACTTCGATCAAATGGGCTTCGGTCGAGGGGGTGGCGAAGCACAGCAGCAACCAGCCCAATCCCACGAAAGGCGCCGTATAGGCCGGCAGGTATTGGCTGACCCGGATGCGTTTGAGCCACTGCTGAGTGAGCATCGCGCTCAATCCGCCCGCAGCAATGATCAGCGGCGGCAACAGCGCGGACCAGGGGAAATACAGGCTCAGCAGCAAACCGAGCAGGACACCGTTGTAACTGAACAGCCCGGCCTGACGATCAGCCTTGGCGTAGTGGCGACGTTGCGCGGTGAGCAAACCGGCGACACCGCCCAGCAGCGCACCGCCGAGCAGGGCCGGTGCGGTGAATAGAATGGCGAGCAGGCACAACAGACCAAACAGCGGATGGCGCTGGAGGAAAATCTGGCTGAAGCCGTTGAGCAGGGCAGTCGCCCAATCGGGGCAGTGGGTGTTGAAGTGGTTGGCAGGCATGATGAAGTCTGTGGGTGTTTCAGTGAAACCGAGTCGCCAGCATCGCCAGCAGGCTGGCTCCCACACTGAATCTGCGTTCAGTCTTGATTTCGTTATCGACACAAAACCAATGTGGGAGCCAGCCTGCTGGCGATGAGGCCGGTATGGGCGTTCTAGATCAACGTCTCGATACGCAAAGAGTTAGTCGACCCAGGCTGCCCAAACGGCACACCCGCCGTGATCAATAACGTGTCGCCGCGCTGCGCCATGCCCTGCGCCTGCGCAATCTCCAGCGCTGTCGAACACACCTCATCCACCTGGCGCAGACGATCATTGACCACCGAATGCACCCCCCACGCCACGGTCAAGCGGCGAGCGGTCTGCAGGTTCGGCGTCAGGTTCAGAATCGGCACCGTCGGCCGTTCCCGCGCCGCTCGCAGACTCGACGTGCCGGACTCGCTGTAGTTCACCAGCACCGCCACCGGCAACACGTTACTGATGCGACGAATCGCACAGCTGATCGCATCGGAAACGGTCGCCTCGGCTTTCGGCCGGCTGACGTCCAGTTGCGTCTGATAGTCCGGACCGTTTTCCACCTGGCGGATTATCTTGCTCATCATCTGCACAGCTTCTATCGGGTATTCGCCGGATGCGGTTTCCGCCGACAGCATCACCGCATCGGCACCTTCGGCCACGGCGTTGGCCACATCGGTGACTTCGGCGCGGGTCGGGGCCGGGGAGAAACGCATCGATTCCAGCATCTGCGTCGCCACCACCACCGGTTTGCCGAGTTGGCGGCAGATGCTGATGATGTTCTTCTGAATCTGCGGCACGCTTTCGGCGGGCACTTCGACGCCGAGGTCGCCACGGGCAACCATGATCGCGTCGCTCAATTCGGCGATTTCCCGCAGTTGCGTGACCGCCGATGGCTTCTCGATCTTGGCCATCAAAAACGCTTTGTCGCCGATCAGTTCACGCGCTTCGCGAATGTCTTCCGGGCGCTGCACGAACGACAGCGCGACCCAATCCACGCCCAACTCCAGACCGAAAGTCAGATCGCGACGATCCTTGGCCGTCAGCGGGCTCAACTCCAGCACCGCTTGCGGCACGTTCACGCCTTTGCGGTCCGAGAGTTCGCCGCCATTGAGCACCGTGGTGTCGATTGCGTCGGCGTATTTGGTGACCACGCGCAGTCGCAGTTTGCCGTCGTCGAGCAGCAAGTCCATGCCCGGCTCCAGCGCGGCGATGATTTCCGGGTGCGGCAGGTTGACCCTGCGTTGATCGCCCGGCGTCGGGTCCAGGTCCAGGCGCAGGGCCTGACCGCGATGCAACTGCACCTTGCCTTCGGCGAACTTGCCGACCCGCAGTTTCGGGCCTTGCAGGTCCATCAGGATCCCGAGCGGATAATTCAGTTGGCGCTCGACTTCACGAATCCATTGATAGCGTTGAGCGTGGTCGGCGTGATCGCCGTGGCTGAAGTTCAGGCGGAAGATGTTGACCCCGGCCTGCACCAACTCGCGGATGTCTTCGATCCCGTCGGTGGCCGGGCCGAGGGTGGCGAGGATTTTGACCTTTTTATCAGGCGTCATTTTTTGTGCTCTCGAGAATCAGGATGGCGCGGAAGTCGTTGACGTTGGTGCGGGTCGGCTCGGTGACGATCAACGCGTCGAGCGCCGCGAAATAGCCGTAGCCATTGTTGTTGTCGAGTTCATCACTGGCGCTCAAACCGAGGGCGGCGGCGCGGGCGTAGCTGTCCGGGGTCATGATCGCCCCGGCATTGTCTTCCGAGCCGTCGATGCCATCGGTGTCGCCGGCCAGCGCGTAGACGCCGGGCAAGCCTTTGAGGCTGTCGGTCAGGCTCAGGAGGAATTCGGCGTTGCGTCCGCCGCGACCATTGCCGCGCACGGTGACCGTGGTTTCACCGCCCGAAAGGATCACGCACGGCGCCGCCAATGGCTGGCCATGCAGGACCACTTGCCGCGCGATGCCGGCGTGAACCTTGGCCACTTCGCGGGATTCGCCTTCCAGGTCGCCGAGGATCAGCGGACTGAAACCGGCCTGACGGGCTTTCACTGCAGCGGCTTCAAGCGACTGTTGTGGGCGGGCGATCAATTGGAAATGACTGCGCGCCAGGCTCGGGTCGCCGGGTTTGACCGTCTCCGATTCCGGGCTTTGCAGCCAGTTGCGCACCGACGCCGGGACTTCAATGTCGTAGCGCTTGAGGATCGCCAGCGCTTCGGCGGAGGTGCTCGGGTCGGCCACGGTGGGGCCGGAAGCGATGACCGTGGCGAGGTCGCCCGGTACATCGGAAATCGCATAGGTATAAACAGTGGCGGGCCAGCAGGCTTTGCCGAGACGGCCGCCCTTGATCGCCGAGAGGTGCTTGCGCACGCAGTTCATCTCGCCGATGGTCGCGCCGGATTTGAGCAGGGCTTTGTTGATCGATTGCTTGTCGGCGAGCGTGATGCCTTGGGCCGGAAGGGCCAGCAACGCAGAACCGCCACCGGAGAGCAGAAAGATGACGCGGTCGTCTTCGCTCAGGTTGCTGACCAGATCCAGCACGCGCTTGGCGACGGCCAGGCCGGCGGCGTCCGGTACCGGGTGAGCGGCTTCGACGACTTCGATTTTTTCGCACGGGGCGCCGTGACCGTAACGCGTCACCACCAGGCCGGACACTTCACCCTGCCAGCAGCGCTCGACCACTTGGGCCATGGCGGCGGCAGCTTTGCCGGCGCCGATGACGATCACGCGACCACTGCGGTCAGTGGGCAAATGAGCTTCGAGGACTTGCTGCGGATGGGCCGCGTCAATGGCTGTGGCAAACAGCTCACGCAGGAATTGTTGCGGATCGACCGACATGGCGGGCTCCCGGAATTCTTGTTATTAGGGGAAAACTATTTGCCCCTGTAGGAGCGAGGCTTGCCCGCGAACCGGACACCGCGGTGTTTCTGCTGCACCGAGGCGCTCCCTTCGCGGGCAAGCCTCGCTCCTACAGGGAGCAATGGCTTACTGCTTATCGCGAATCGAGAAATTCGCCATGTGCTCCAGGCCTTTGATCAGCGCCGAGTGGTCCCAGTTGCTGCCACCGATGGCCGCGCAGGTGCTGAACACTTGCTGGGCGTTGGCGGTGTTTGGCAGGTTGATGTTCAGCTCTTTGGCGCCTTGCAGGGCCAGGTTCAGGTCCTTCTGGTGCAGGCTGATGCGGAAGCCTGGGTCGAAGGTGCCTTTGATCATGCGCTCGCCATGCACTTCGAGGATTTTCGACGAAGCGAAACCGCCCATCAGCGCTTCACGCACCTTGGCTGGATCGGCACCGTTTTTCGAAGCGAACAGCAGGGCTTCGGCCACGGCCTGAATGTTCAGCGCGACGATGATCTGGTTCGCCACTTTCGCGGTTTGACCGTCGCCGTTACCGCCCACCAGGGTGATGTTCTTGCCCATGGCCTGGAACAGCGGCAAGGCGCGTTCGAAGGCATCGGCATCGCCGCCGACCATGATGCTCAGGGTCGCAGCCTTGGCACCGACTTCACCGCCGGACACCGGCGCGTCGAGGTACTGCGCGCCTTTTTCGTTGATCTTGGCCGCGAAGGCTTTGGTGGCGGTGGGCGAGATCGAGCTCATGTCGATGACGACTTTGCCCTTGCCGACACCGGCCGCAATGCCGTCGGCACGGAACAGCACGTCATCGACCTGCGGGGTATCCGGCACCATGACGATGATGAATTCAGCTTCTTGCGCGACTTCTTTCGGGTTCGCCAGGGCGACAGCGCCACCGGCGATCAGGTCGGCAGGCGCGGCATCGTGGTGCGCCGACAGGAACAGGCTGTGACCGGCTTTCTGCAGGTTCAACGCCATTGGGTGGCCCATGATGCCGGTGCCGATAAATCCGATTTTAGCCATGAGAAAATCCTCTTTTTATTAGTTTTCTGTAGGAGCCAGCTTGCTGGCGATCCGGGCGACGCGGTGTGTCTGTTGCATCGCGGTGATGCCATCGCCGGCAAGCCGGCTCCTACAGGAATTGCGTGCTTTTGTAGGAGCCGGCTTGCCGGCGATCCAGGCGACACGGTCTGTCTGATACACCGCGTGATGCCATCGCTGGCAAGCCAGCTCCTACAGGGTTCTGTGTTAGATCGCGTTATGGGTTTTCAGCCAGCCCAGGCCCGCTTCGGTGGTGGTCAGCGGCTTGTATTCGCAACCGACCCAACCCTGATAACCAATCCGGTCCAGGTGTTCGAACAGGAAGCGGTAATTGATTTCACCAGTGCCTGGTTCGTTGCGCCCCGGGTTGTCCGCCAATTGCACGTGATTGATTTCACCGAGGTGCGATTGCAGGGTGCGGGCCAGGTCGCCTTCCATGATTTGCATGTGATAGATGTCGTATTGCAGGAACAGATTGGCGCTGCCGACCTGTTCGCGAATCGACAGGGCTTGCGCCGTGTTGTTCAGGTAGAACCCTGGGATGTCGCGGGTGTTGATCGCTTCCATCACCAGTTTGATGCCCGCCGCTTGCAGCTTGTCGGCCGCGTACTTGAGGTTGGCGACAAAGGTTTTTTCCACGGTGGCATCGTCGACGCCTTGTGGACGAATACCGGCCAGGCAGTTGACCTGGGTGTTGCCCAGTACTTGCGCGTAGGCAATGGCCAGATCGACCCCGGCGCGGAATTCTTCAACCCGGTCCGGCAGGCACGCGATACCGCGTTCGCCCTTGGCCCAGTCACCGGCCGGCAGGTTGAACAACACCTGGGTCAGACCGTTGGCGTCGAGCTTGGCCTTGATCTCGGCGGAGCTGAAATCGTAAGGGAACAGGTATTCGACACCACTGAAGCCGGCCTTGGCGGCCGCTTCGAAACGGGCGAGAAAGTCCTGTTCGGTGAACAGCATGGACAGGTTGGCTGCGAAACGCGGCATGGTGGTCTCCCGTAAATGTGTGAGCTCCCTCTGTAGGAGCGAGGCTTGCCCGCGAAGGCGTTGTGTCAGTCGGCATCAATGTTGAATGGCACGACGCCTT
>NZ_JAGYFX010000165.1:0-8143 GCF_019946615.1 Pseudomonas sp. BF-R-01 | reverse complement strand
GTCGCCCCCTCGAGAGGCCGAGCGCAGGTTCTGCGCAGTGGGCAACCCGGCATGGATGCCGGGTTAGCCGCGCACGGCCAGGGATGGCCGATCGCGGCGGGCCCACGGAGCAGGACCGGAGCGAGGGCATGCCGAGCATTAGCGAGGCACCGAACGAAAGGGGCAAGAGCGCTTTGGTTACTTTCGCGCTTTTCGAAAGTGACTCGCTGTAAGAGCGAAACCAATAGCCGCCCTCACCGAAGAAACGGATATGCCCCCCATTGTTACGTTTCCTGCAAAGCTGAATCAGCCCCAGCCCCCTTTATCCATCACCACCAAGGACTAAACTTCAAGCATCAAAACCAACACCGAGCGCACAAAAATGAAAACCCTGACCACCCTGTTTCTGACCCTGATCGCCACCTCAGCCATGGCCGCCAGCGAGCCCGCCGCCACCCCGTACGACCCGGCGCAGCCGCTGGACATCGCCAAGGTGGTTTCCGTGACCGACACCGCAACCGCGTGCGACGTCGTGCCGGCAACCATGGTCTACATCGACCATCAGGGCCAGACCCATCGCGTGACCTACCAAGTCATGGGCAACTGCACAAGCAACCTGTAACACCACCAGGCATCACACGATCAGCCGTTTCGCCTGCAACGCCAAATCATGCAGGCCGGCCAAACGCGCCATGATCCGTTCGACCACCTCGACCCTGGCCACCGCACCGCTTTGCAATTCCCCCATCGAATGCAAAGCCACTCCAGCCTTTTCCAGCCCCAGACGAGTGGAGCCGGATAACTGCTGAATCCCCTGGCGTGCATGCTCCGCCGACTGCTCCAGCCCCGTGGCGATTTGCCGGATCTGCGCACTGGAGTCCGCGGCCTGACGCGAGAGATTGCGCACCTCATCGGCGACCACCGCAAACCCTCGGCCATGACTGCCCGCCCTCGCCGCCTCGATTGCCGCGTTGAGCGCCAGCAAATTGGTCTGACGGGCGATGTCCTGGATGCTGCCGACAATCGCACCGATGCGCATCGACTGACTGCCGAGCTCATCGAACACCTGATCCAGACGCTGCATGTAGAGGTTCAGGTCCTCCAGCACACTGGCCGAAGATTGCATGCTCTGCGCACTCGCCTTGACCCGATCGCCGGCCGTGCGCGCCAGTTGATTGGCAAAGCGCATGTCTTCCTCGGTTTGCAGCACCGACTCGGTCAATTGCTCCAGCTTGACCTGCAAGCCGATGTTGTAAGGCGGTTGTTCTTTTTCAATGGTCATAGCAGCGTCCAGGTGTAACTGAGGATCAGGCGGTTTTCGTCGATGTCACTGCGGTAGTTGGAACGGGCCATCACGTTGCGCACGCGAATCCCGAGGCCTTTGAGGCTGCCGTTTTGCAGCACGTAGCCGAGGTCGAGATCACGCTCGCGATCCTTGCCCTCGAACCCTTGCCCTGTGTCGACGTTATTACCGGAAATGTAACGCACGGTGCTGGTCAGCCCCGGCACACCGAGGGCGGCGAAGTCGTAGTCGTAACGCGCCTGCCAGGAGCGTTCGTCGGTAAAGGCAAACTCGTAGGTCGGCACCTCGTTGCCCAGCGGCGAGATGTTGGCGAAGACACGCGGGAATGCGCTGTCACCGAACATCCCCTGATAACCGACATAAAACGTGTGACCACCGCGCTTGGCCGACAACAGCGAGAAGAACGCCTGGTTATCGATGTTGCCCAACAGCTTCTTGCCGTCTTCGCGCGAATCGTAATAACCAAGGTTGGCGCCCAGGGTCCAGTCACCCATCGGCTGGCTGTGCTTGAGACCGAGAAAACGCTGGTTGTAGATATCTTCCAGTTGCCCGAACCAGGCGCTGACCGAGCTGCGTTTATCGTTGAAGGCGTAATCGGCGCCGGCAAAGTTGAAGCCATCACTGCTGACCTGGCGCTGCGGCACGTGGCCGAGCATGGCCTGCATTTTTTCGTCGCCCGCCTCGTTGCGCAGGCTGGTCGTGTTCAAGTGACCGCCTTGCAAAGTCAGGCCATTGATCTCACTGGAGCTGATGCTTGCACCTTGATAGCTGGGCGGCAGCAGGCGGATATCACTGAACGCCAGCACTGGCAGGTTGGGTTGCAACTCCCCGACCTTCAGCTCTGTTTTGGAGTAACGCACCTTCAGCGCAGCTTCGAGACGGCTGTAATCATCTGCCGCGCGCCCGTCATCCTTGACCGGCAGCAAACCGGTATTGACCCGATCCGGGCTGCTGTCGAGTTTGAGGCCGAGCAGGCCGATCACATCCACACCAAACCCGACGGGGCCCTGGGTGTAGCCGGATTTGACGTTAAGGATGAAGCCCTGCGCCCACTCTTCGGCCTTCGACTGTTTGTTCGCCCCGACGATGTCGGAGAAGTCCCGGCTGAAGTAGTAATTGCGTGCCTGCAAGGTGGCCGTGGTGTCTTCGATAAAGCCGCCCTCTGCCGCCATCGTACCGGTGGAGAAACCCGAGACGAGCGCCATGGACAACACGGAACCGGTTGTTGGAAGAATCTGTTTCATCGTTTTTTCTCTTATTTTTATTGATCGACAGTTGGAAGTGCTTCAGCCGCCGCGCTTTCGCGACGGGCGTTTAACAACACATGGGTGACCATGCCGAAAATCAGTCCCCAAAAAGCCGCGGACAAACCCAACAACGACATGCCCGAAGCGGTGGTGAGGAAGGTCACCAGCGCGGCTTCGCGATCACTTGGCACCGCCATTGCGCCGGCCAGTGCCCCGGCAATCGCGGCGAACAACGCCAGCCCGGCCAGCGCCGCGATCAGCTCTTTGGGGAACGCCGAAAACAGCGAAACCAGGGTGGCGCCGAAGATGCCCAGCAGCAGGTAACACAGCCCGCCGACCACCCCGGCCACGTAGCGCTTGCCAGGATTTTCATGGGCCTCGCGACCGGTACAAATGGCTGCGGTGATCGCCGCCAGATTCAGCCCGTGGCAACCGAACGGTGCCAACAGCGCCGTGCCCAACGCGCTGCTGGCGATGATCGGGCCGGACGGCGTCGCGTAACCGCTGGCCCGCAGCACCGCCATGCCGGGCACGAACTGGCCGGTCAGCGCCACCATCACCAGCGGCAAGGCAATGTTCAGCGTCGCGCTCAGGCTGAACACGGGCGTGATCCACACCGGCGTGGCCAACCCGATCACCAGCGCTTCGCTGTGCAAATCACCGCCGAGAAACGCCATCGAGCAGCCCACCAGCAGCACCATCACCACCGCATAACGCGGCATCAGCCGTTTGCAGATCAGGTACGTGGCAAACATCGCCAGCACCAGCAACGGTTTGCCCTGCAACGAGACAAACAACCCGGTGCCGAAACTGAACAGAATCCCCGCCAGCATCGCCGCCGCAACAGCCGCCGGCAGTTTGCCGATGATCCGGTCAAACGCCCCCGACACCCCGACCAGGAAAATGATCAGGCTGCTGACCAGGTACGCGCCCACCGCCTCCGGCATCGAGATCCCCGGCAACAGCGCCACCAACAATGCCGAGCCCGGCGCCGACCACGCGATGATCACCGGCACGCGGTAACGCAGGCTTAAACCGATGCCGAGCACCGCGCTGCCGATGGAAATCGCCCAGACCCACGACGACAACACTTCCCGCGACAGGTGTGCGGTCTCGGCCGCCTGGAAAATAATCACCAACGGGCCGGCATAGGAAATCACCGTGGCGATAAATCCGGCGACGGCCGCCGACAGGGAAAAATCCCGGACAAACGTTTTCATGAAGCTTCGCCGACAGACCCGTCTGGCGAACCGTTGCGCAGGCCCGACAGCGCTTGCCTGTGACTGCGCTGACTGCTGATCGCAAACACGGTCATGGCAATCGCGGCCACCGCACCGGGCAAGGCAAACGCCATGAAGTTGAGTTGCAGCGGCAGGCTGATCCCGAGCAAGGCACCGCCCAGCAGCGGCCCGACAATCGCGCCGTTGCGTCCGATGCCCGAGGCCCAGCCCAGACCGGTGGAGCGAATGGTCATGGAGTAGAACTGCGCGGCGCAGGCGTACAACAGAATCTGCGAACCGATGGTGGTGGCGCCGGCGATGGCGATCAGCAAGTACAGCAGCGGCATCGGGCTGTTGAAACCGAGCAAGGTGATCGACACGGCGGCCACGGCGAAGAACACCGCCAACACCCGTGGCAGGTTCAGTTTGTCGCCCAGCACGCCGCCACCGACCGCACCGAAAATGGCGCCGAAGTTGAGCACCAGCAGGAACGACAGGCTCGAACCCAGGCTGTAACCGGCGTTGGCCATCAGTTTCGGCAGCCAGGAACTCAAGGCGTAAACCATCAACAAGCAGCAGAAAAACGCCAGCCACAACATCAGCGTGCGCAGTGCGCGCCCCTCGCGAAACAGTTGCAGCACGGGGGTGCCGGTGCCCTTCACTTCGCTCATGTGCAGTTGATCGCCGGACTGCGCGACGTACGCCGGATCGACCCGTTGAAGAATGGCCCGCGCCTCTTCATTGCGTCCCTGACGCAGCATGAAACCCACCGACTCGGGCAGGAAGTACATGATCAGCGGCAACAACACCAACGGCAGCACCGCGACGTAAAACACCGACTGCCAGCCGAAGCTCGGGATCAGCACGATGCCCAGTCCCGCCGAGAGCATGCCGCCCACGGAGTAGCCGCTGAACATGATCGCCACCAGCGTGCTGCGGATTTTCTTCGGCGCGTACTCGTTCATCAGCGCCACGACGTTGGGCATCACCCCGCCAATGCCCAGGCCGGCGATGAACCGGCACAGGCCGAACTCGGTGGGGTTGCGGGCAAAACCGTTGAGCACGGTAAAACCGCTGAAGAGCATCACGCAGATCGTGATGGCTTTCTTGCGGCCGATCTTGTCCGAGAGCGGGCCGAAAAACAGCGCGCCGAACATCATTCCAAACAATGCGTAACTTCCCAGCGCGCCGGCCTGCAAGGGACTGAGCCCCCACTCCTTCATCAGCATCGGCAACACCACGCCGTAAATCACCAGATCGTAACCGTCGAAAATGATGATCAGGGCACACCAGAACAGCACCATCCAGTGGAAGCGGTTGAATCGAGCGTTGTCGATAACCTCATGTACGTCGATCTTGCGCATGGCATTCATCTCTTGTTGTTGTTTTATTCAGAACGTCGGTAAAGCGGCTAACGTCCCGTAAAGCCGAGGGTAAAGCTGCCAGGCGCGGGGCAATATCCGCTTTGCGCAGATCGCTATCCGTTTTGTGCAGGGCCCTGAAACGGGCACGGGATGGGGCAATGGCGTGACAGGCTTTTGCTCTTCTCCGACAAACTGTCTTCTTTGCGAACGCATTTGAACGCTAAGCTTGGGCCTATGGATGACTCAGATTACTTACGCCTGCTGACCATTGCGGCCGAGCAAGCCAACGCGTTTCTTTCCAATGCCCGCAAATGGGAGCGTGAGCGTTGGGTGTGCCAGCGCCTGCTGCAAGGGCTGAACATTCCTTACCGCACCGACGAGTTCGCGCCCGCCGGGGAGCCGCCGGACGTGCTGTTTCGCGAGGCGAATTTCGAAGTGTTTTTCGTGCTCGACGAAGGCCGGCGCCTCAACGATGAGTGGCGCGATGAACTGCAACGCCGACGCAGTGCGTTTTCGCTGAGTTCGCTGGTGCGTCGCGAAGCCAAACCCCGGCGCATTCCGGCCAATGAATTCCTGCTGAGACTGGCGCCGACCTTGCGCAAAAAAGCGCACAACTACAAAGAGCGCGGCATGGACCTGGGCGAGCTGGACATCATCGCCTTCGCCAGCCTCAAGCGCGAAGTGCTCGACCTCAACAGCCATTTCCCGCCGCCCACCGAATACTTGCGCCAGGGCTGGCGCTCGTTGTCGCTGGTGGGGCCGACCTTCGCCCGTGTTTTATTTGCGCATCCCGACGCTCCGGATTTCCTGCGCAGCAACCTCGGTCGCAGCATCGTCTTCGATGTCGGGATCAGCCTGTGAGTCCATTGCAGGAACTGATCGCTGAAGTCCCGCAAACCGGCCGCGTACGCTGGATCGGCGTGCGCCCGCAGCCACACGTGCCGATGATCGAACTGGAGGCCGTGGAGGCACGACTCGAGGCCGGGTTGACCGGCGATCGCGCCCGCCCCGGTGTGCGCAATGCGCGGCAGGTGACGCTGATTCAGTGGGAGCATCTGGCGGTGATCAACTCGCTGATGGGCCGCTCGGAAGATAATCCGCTGTTGCCTAATGATTTGCGGCGCAACCTCGTTATCAGTGGGATCAACCTGTTCAGCCTCAAGGGTCGCCGCTTCAAAATCGGCCAGGCGATTTTCGAAACCACCGGTTGGTGTCAGCCCTGCGCGCGCCTGCAAAACAACCTCGGCCCTGGCACCTTTCAGGCCGTTCGCGGACATGGCGGAATCACCGCCCGAGTGTTACAAAGTGGAATCATTCGCCTGGACGATACGGTCAGCGTCGAGCCTGTTCCAGCGAGCGGCTATGCTCCGTTCAATGCGGGCTGATGTGTTACACCGCCGCCCGCATGTAGCTTCCCCACATTCAGCAACGTCTACCCCTGACGAGGCCCGATATGACCAGCCGCCTGAACCCCGACGACCAAAAGCATGTCGAAGAGTACCTGCACCTGTCCCAGCACCGAGTCGAGCGCCGGCCTTTCCGGCCGTGGATGCTCCTGGTGGTGGTGCTGGCAGTGACTATTGGCCTGGGCCTGTTGAGCCGATTTATCAGTTACCTGACGCTATGAGCTGCATCGCGCTCGCTCGGGTAATTGCACCGATTTCTTTTAGCCTTGCGAGATATCCCCATGACTCATCGTATTGTCATCGTTGGCGGCGGCGCCGGCGGTCTGGAGTTGGCTACCCGTCTGGGTAAGACTCTGGGCAAGCGCGGCACGGCCAGTGTGATGCTGGTCGACGCGAACCTGACCCACATCTGGAAACCACTGTTGCATGAAGTGGCGGCCGGTTCCCTGAACTCTTCCGAAGACGAACTCAACTATGTTGCCCAGGCAAAATGGAACCACTTCGAGTTCCAGCTGGGGCGCATGAGCGGGCTTGATCGGGCACAGAAGAAAATCCAGCTGGCCGCCACCTATGACGAAGCCGGCCTGGAACTGGTGCCGGCGCGTGAAGTGCCGTACGACTCGCTGGTGATCGCCGTCGGCAGCACCACCAACGATTTCGGCACCCTGGGCGCGGCGCAACATTGCCTGTTCCTCGACACACGCAAACAGGCCGAGCGTTTCCACCAGCAACTGCTCAACCATTACTTGCGCGCGCACGCCGGGCAGACGGATGTGGTGCAGCGGATCAGCGTGGCCATCGTCGGCGCCGGTGCCACGGGCGTCGAGCTGGCCGCCGAACTGCACAACGCCGCGCATGAACTGGCGGCTTACGGTCTGGACCGGATCAAACCGGAGAACATGCACATCACCTTGATCGAAGCCGGTCCACGGGTGCTGCCAGCATTGCCGGAACGCATTGGCGGGCCTGTGCATAAAACCCTGGAGAAACTCGGGGTCAATGTCATGACCAACGCGGCCGTTAGCGAAGTGACCGCCGACAGCCTGATCACCGCCGACGGCAAAGTGATCAACGCCAGCCTGAAAGTCTGGGCCGCCGGGATTCGTGCGCCGGGTTTCCTCAAGGACATCGACGGTCTGGAAACCAACCGCATCAACCAGCTGCAAGTGCTGCCGACCCTGCAAACCACCCGCGACGAAAACATCTTCGCCTTCGGTGACTGCGCTGCCTGCCCGCAACCGGGCACTGATCGCAATGTGCCGCCGCGCGCCCAGGCGGCACATCAGCAGGCGTCGTTGCTGGCCAAATCGCTGAAGCTGCGGATCGAAAACAAACCGCTGCCTGTATACAAGTACACCGACTACGGCTCGTTGATTTCGCTGTCGCGTTTTTCGGCTGTGGGTAACTTGATGGGCAACCTGACCGGCAGCGTGATGCTCGAGGGTTGGCTGGCGCGGATGTTTTATGTGTCGCTGTACCGCATGCACCAGATGGCGCTGTATGGCGCGTTCCGCACGGCGATGTTGATGCTGGGCAGCAAGATTGGCCGCGGGACTGAGCCGCGCCTGAAACTTCACTGATATACATCCCTTGTGGGAGCGAGCCTGCTCGCGATAGCGGGGTG
>NZ_JAGYFX010000164.1:0-8196 GCF_019946615.1 Pseudomonas sp. BF-R-01 | reverse complement strand
CGCCCCCTCGAGAGGCCGAGTGGAGGTTCTGCGCAGTGGGCAACCCGGCATGGATGCCGGGTTAGCCGCCCCCGGCCATGGATGGCCGATGGCGGCGGGCCCACGGAGCAGGACCGGAGCGAGGGCATGGCGAGCCTTAGCGAGCCACCGAACGAAAGGGGCAAGAGCCCTTTGGTTACTTTGGGGCTTTTCCAAAGTGACTCGCCGTAAGGGCGAAACCAATACCCGCCGTTACCCCAGCAACGGATATGCCCCATTCAAAGCCTACGGTTAGCGCCCAAGTGAACAGCATTGCGCCCCCACAGGCAGGGATCAGCGGACAATTTTGTCCACATGAATCCCCAGCTTCTTCAACCGATACCAGAAGCTGCGCTCGGAAATCCCGATCAACTGCGCCGCCGCTGCCTGCACGCCGTTGCTCTGTGCCAGCGCCGCCAGAATGTAGGTTTTTTCCACCTCGGCCAGCGCCGCTTCCAGGTCTGCCGGCACGCTGCCCTCAGCGATCAAAGTGCCGCCGCCGTTGGCACTCGAAGCGAACAGATACGCCGGCAGGTCTTCCTCTTCAATCACCGCGCCCGAGGCGACAATGGTCGCCCGTTCCACGCAGTTCTGCAGTTCGCGAATATTCCCCGGCCATGAATACCGGGCCATGGCCTGCAACGCCTGCGGGCTGAAACCGCTGAAACGTTTGCCGGCCGCAGCCCCCAGCGTGTGGGCGAAATGCCGAGCCAGCGGCGCAATGTCTTCAACCCGTTCGCGCAGGGCCGGCAGCGGAATCGGGAAGACGTTGAGGCGGTAGTAGAGGTCTTCGCGAAACTCCTTGTTGGCCACCGCGTCCAGCAGGTTCTTGTTGGTCGCCGCGATCACCCGTACATCGACCTTGCGCTCGCGCGGATCGCCCACCGGTTCGATCACTCGCTCCTGCAAGGCCCTAAGGATTTTTGCCTGCAAGGCCAGCGGCATTTCGCCGATTTCATCGAGAAACAGCGTGCCCTTGTCGGCCTGCTGGAAGCGCCCGACGCGATCCGCCACCGCGCCGGTAAACGCGCCTTTGCGGTGGCCGAACATTTCGCTTTCCAGCAGCCCCTCGGGGATTGCCGCGCAGTTCACCGCGACAAAAGGTTTGTCGGCGCGATTGCCGTGGGTGTGGATCGCCCGGGCGACCATTTCCTTGCCGGTGCCGCTTTCGCCGGTCAGCAGAATGGTCGCGTTGCTTTCGCGCACCGAGTCGATGGCGTGCAGCACCCGCCGAAAGCTTGGGCTGTCGCCGATCAGGCTGTCGATCTGCCGGTGCTCGTCGAGCTCGGCGCGCATGCGCTGGTTGTCTTTGAGAATGTCGCGAAATTGCAGGGCCTTGTTGACGGTGATGTCCAGCTCATCGATGTCGAACGGCTTGGCGATGTAGTCGAAGGCGCCGTTGCGCATCGACTGCACGGCGTTTTTCACCGTGCTGTAGGCGGTCATGACGATCACCGGTAACTGCGGAAAACGGCTTTTGATTTCTGCCAGCAGTTGCGGGCCGTCCATGCCGGGCATGCGCCAGTCGCTGATCACCAGGTCGATGTCTTCGCACTCCAGCACCTTGAGCGCGTGCAGGCCGTTGCCGGCGGTGAACACCACAATGTCGTTCTGACTGAGCGCCGAGGCCAGCAGGTCGCAGAGCTTGGGCTCGTCGTCGACCACCAGTACGTTATGTGTCATCGCTGCCCTCGTCGAAGTCTTCACCGTTGGCCGGAATGTACAGGGTGAATGTGGCCCCGGCATCTTTTTCACTGACGCATTCGATGCGCCCGTCATGACTCTCCATGATCGAGAACACCTTGGCCAGACCCAGCCCGGTGCCCGAGGCCTTGGTGGTGACGAACGGTGTGAAGATCCGTTCGAGCATGTCCGGTTCGATGCCTTGGCCGGTGTCGCTGATGCTGATCACCGTGTAGT
The DNA here is from genome assembly GCF_019946615.1 of Pseudomonas sp. BF-R-01. Taxonomy (NCBI): domain Bacteria; kingdom Pseudomonadati; phylum Pseudomonadota; class Gammaproteobacteria; order Pseudomonadales; family Pseudomonadaceae; genus Pseudomonas; species Pseudomonas sp. BF-R-01. Next base: position 6,258 of record NZ_JAGYFX010000164.1, on the reverse strand, counting down.
GCCGGTCGCTGCTGATGCCCAGGGTCAGCCGCCCGCCGTCGGGCATGGCGTCGATGGCGTTGACGATCAGGTTCAGGCCGGCCTGCTTGATTTGCCGCGCGTCGGCGTAAAGCGTCGCGGTGGGCGATTGATCATCGATTTGCACATCAATGTTGTGGCTGGCCAGCTCCGGCGCGCAGAAGCCGACCAGTTCATCCACCAGCGGGCGTGCCAGTTGGGTCGAGCGCATCGGTGCGCTGGGTTTGGCGAAGTCGAGGAAGTCGGTGATAAGGTCGTTGATCCGGCTGACTTCGCTGACCACGTACTCCAGATGACGCTTGTCGGTCTCAGGCAAATCGGCGCGCCGGTGCAGCAGTTGCGTGGCGGTTTTGATGATGCCCAGCGGGTTGCGGATTTCATGGGCCAGGCCCATCGCCACTTCGCCCAGCGCATGCAGACGGTCACGCCGACGCAGTTGCGATTCCAGATGCTGCAACTCGCCGAGGCGTTCGCTCATGTGGTTGAAGGTGCTGCTCAGTTCCGCCAGTTCGTCGCCGCCGGTGACCGGCAGGCGTTGGCGATAATCCCCGGCGATCACCGCTTGTACGCCTTTGGACAACCCGCGCAACGGCTTGGTCAGGCGCTGCGACACCAGCCAGCCGACCGCCAGGGACGCCGCCGAGCTGAGCAGGAAAATCAGGATGAACAGGTTGCTCTGATTGACCAGCCCGACCAGGCTGGTGTGGCGCAACAGACCGCTGAAAATCACCCCTTGCAGCTCGCCGTTCTCGTTGAGTATCGGCCGGTAGATACCGCTGTAGCGGTTGGTGAATTGTTCGATTGGCTGTTTGGTGCTGCGCAGGATCTGCTCGATTTTTTCCGGCACGGCCGCCGGATGATCCTCGAAGCGCTGGGTGGAGAAAATCTCCGAGAAGTCATTGGCCTTGGCCAGATACAGGCGCAGGTCCAGCGAGTGCACATCAGCCACGCTGGTGAGGAAACTGTTGTCGAGGTAGGTGGCAATCACCAGTTTGTACTCGACGCCGTCCTGATCCGTTTCGAAGGTCGAGACCACCGTGCCGGTCGCCACGCCACCGACTTGCAGGGTTTGCAGCACCGCCTTGGGCGCGGTGCTGATCTGGCGGACGATGTCGTCGGCGGCGGTGCTAAACACCACTTTGTGATCGCTGGTGCGCACCAGCGCCACGACGTCGATGCCCATGGAGTCGGCGATGTCGGTGGTCAGCTTGTCGTGTTTGTTCGCCAGCCGATCGGTGGGCGGGCGCGTGTAACGCAAGAACAGCTGCGCGACCCGGGCGTTGTCGCGCAGGATTTCGCTGATCTCGTCCTCGACGATCTTGGTCGATTCCTGCAGCCAGATGCGTACGTTGCTGTCGAAAATCTGCGACAGCGTGGTGGCCGCCAGTTCGGCGGCGATCATCGTCGGAATGACGCTGACCAGCCAGAACGCCAGCACCAGTTTGCGCTGCAGGCTCCAGCCAGAGAGGGCGAAAGGTCGAGCGTTGGTGCGTGAGTCTTTGGTCATTGTGCTTCGCTTATTGCTGCTCGCTGATCGCGGCGGCCATGGCAGGGTCGGAACGGTCCGGTCGGATAAACAATTTCACCACACGCAACAGGCTATCGAGCAAGCGGTTGCGATGGCGGAAAAACACGGTGTTGCCGGTAAACGAGCAACCCAGGCGCAGCTTACTGGCATAACCGGCCTGGCCGCACGCGTAGATCGGAATGCCGTGCTCAATACAGTAGTCGACATTGGCCAGCCAGCTGCGCACGTAGAGATTGTGTTCACGGGTCCGGGCCAGGTCGTGGGCGAAGAACTTGTCGACCAGTCGCAGTTCGTCGAACAGCACAAGGTTGAACGCCACCAGCTCTTCGCCGACCCAATACAACACGCACGCGGCACGTTCATCGAGGTGTTCCAGGACCTGGCGGAAGTAGCCGGGCGGCAGGCGTTCGAAAGTCAGGTCGCTGCGGCTCAGTGTGGCCTCGTAAAGCGCCATCATCCTCGGTAGAAGGTCATCGACCGAGCGCCGCCATTCGATGCGCGGCCCCTGGCCACGCAGGGTGCGGCGCAGGTCTTTACGGGTGGATTTGCCGAGCGTGCCGAGGTAGGCGTCCACCGAGCCAAAACGGATCGGCAGCTCGGCGCTGGGCAGGCCGGGCATGCTTTGCAGGCCCGCGTCCTGACACACCTGCAACCATTGCGGGTCGCGGTGAGAGGCATCCTTGACGGCCAGCAAACCGACCCCGGCCTGATCGGCATCGTGGCGCGCCAGCCGTAATAATTGCTGAAGCAGGTCCACGCGTCGGGCCGGTTCGATGTGCGGCGCGGTCCCGACGTGGCACTGCTCTGCCACCGGCGAACCGAGGGCATACAGGTGCACGTCGAACAGCCCCGGCCACACGCGACGCAGCCGTTCACTGATGCGTTTGCCCAGCCCCTGAACCGTGGTGTCCAGCGAGTAAGCGGTGGTGAACGCCACGGCCGCCGCGATCAATACCTCGTCTTCGTACAGCGCCAGATAGCGCCATTGAAAGTCTGCGATGCCGGCCCGTTCAACCGCCCGGTAGTAATTCCAATCCTCCAGCTCGGCAGGGAAACAGACATTCCAGGCATCGCGGTCGATGGCCTCGATCGTCGAAAAGGCAAGGGCTGTGATCACATCGTTTCCTTGAGTCAGGCCAGTTGCCGATAGTCCTGGCGCATGGGTTTGGGGGCGCAGCGCTGTTGAATGAAACGTTGCCGGATGAAGTCCGCGCTGAGCTCCACCACGCGGCGGTATTGCAGGTCGACGGTGATCATGTGGTAGCAGTCGTCGAGCAGCACCTTCACCACCGGACCGCCGAGTTTGCGTTCCACATAATCGGCGTTCCAGCGGCTGGTGATGTCGTCTTCGCGCGAGTGCAGCACCAGCGTTTGCGTGGTGATCTGCGGCATGCGTTTTTTCACCGCCGCCACCAGTCGATGCAGTTCCCGGACACTCACCCCGGACATGGTCAGCAGCCCGGCGTTGCTGCTTTCTCCGGCCTTCATCTGCCGTTCGACGACCGCTCGCAAGCGTTCGTCCTTGATGCCGAAAGGTGATTTTTCGTTGAAGCGGCACAGGTGCACACCAAACGGAATCGCCATCAGCAACGGCGTGAGCACGGCGACCTTGGGCATGTTCCAGCCGTCGTAGCGCAGGGTCGTCGAATACAGCAACAAGCCTTCGATCTGCCCCGGATGCTCGGCGGCGAGGTACATCGACAGCACCGCGCCCATCGACAAACCGCCGACGAACACGTGCTCGTGTTTGCGCCGCACACCGATGAAGGTATTGCGTGCGCTCTCGTACCAGTCACGCCAACCGGTGGCTTGCAGGTCGGCGTTGTCTCCGCAGTGCCCGGCCAGCGTCGGCACGTAGACCGTGCAGCCCGCCTTGGCCAGGCCGATGGCGACCCGACGCAACTCGGTCGGGGTGCCGGTGAGGCCGTGGATCAACAACACCGCGACCTCTCCGCTGCCGAGAACGAAACCGGCGCTGCCTTCGCCCATGTCGATCTCTTGCTCGTTCATCGTGTCATCGCCCGATGCAGCAAGCGGTCGAGCAGGGCGATGCCCAAATCGATTTCCGGATAGCTGATTTCCAGCGACGGCGCGAGGGTGATGACGTTCTTGTAGTAACCGCCCACGTCGAGAATCAGGCCCAGGCGTTTGCCGTCGATTTCGATGTCGCCCTTCATGCCTTCTTCGACCATGAAATCGAGCGTGGCCTTGTCCGGCGTGAAACCGTCCGGGCCGCAGATTTCGCAACGCAACGCCAGGCCCAGGCCGTCGACGTCGCCGATGATCGGGTAGCGTTTCTGCAAGTCTTTCAAGCCTTCGAGGAAGTACTTGCCCTTGTTCATGACCATCGCGCCGTAGTCGACTTCACTGGTCATCTTGAACATTTCCAGGCCCACCGCCGTGCCCAACGGGTTGGAGGCGAACGTCGAGTGGGTCGAGCCTGGCGGGAAGATTTTCGGGTTGATCAGCTCTTCTTTCGCCCAGATGCCGCCCAGCGGGTTGAGGCCGTTGGTCAGCGCTTTGCCGAAGACGATGACGTCGGGTTTGACGTCGAAGTGCTCGATCGACCACAGCTTGCCGGTGCGATAGAAGCCCATCTGGATTTCGTCGACCACCATCAGAATGCCGTGCTGGTCGAGCACATGCTTGAGTTCGCTGTAGAAGTTCATCGGCGGAATCACGTAGCCGCCGGTGCCCTGGATCGGCTCGACGTAGAACGCGGCGTATTCGCTCTGGCCGACTTTCGGGTCCCAGACGCCGTTGTATTCGGTCTCGAACAGGCGGGCGAATTGCTGCACGCAATGGCTGCCGTATTCTTCCTTGGTCATGCCTTTCGGGCCACGGAAGTGATACGGGAACGGGATGAAATTGGCGCGCTCGCCGAAGTGGCCGTAGCGGCGGCGATAGCGGTAGCTGGAAGTGATCGACGAGGCGCCGAGTGTGCGCCCGTGGTAACCGCCCTCGAACGCGAACATCAGGCTCTTGCCGTTGGTGGCGTTACGCACGACTTTCAGCGAGTCCTCGATGGACTGCGACCCGCCGACGTTGAAGTGCACGCGACCGTCGAGGCCGAATTTTTTCTTCGCGTCGACCGCGATCATTTCCGAGAGCTCGATCTTGCCTTTGTGCAGGTACTGGCTGGCGATTTGCGGCAGGGTATCGATCTGCTGTTTCAGCGCATTGTTCAGGCGCGGGTTGGCGTAACCGAAGTTGACCGCCGAGTACCACATTTGCAAATCGAGGTAGGCCTGGTCTTCGGTGTCCCAGACGTAGGAGCCTTCGCATCGGCTGAAGATACGCGGCGGGTCGATGTAGTGAACGGTGTCGCCGTAGGAGCAGTATTTGGCTTCTTTATCCAGAAGGATCTGGTCTTCTGCGGTAGCGATTCGAATATCAGACATGGTGGAGGAGTTCCTGTGTTTCAACGTTGAAAGAGGTGGCATTGGCGGCGTTGGCGCTTGGCAGCAAGGCCAGCAGCGCCGGCAGTTCGGCGAAGCTGTCGAAGCGCGCATAGGCGATGCCGTTGCGCTCGCAGTGCTCGGCCAGGCGATCCTTGGCGAACACGAAATCGGCGGTGGCGGCCACGCACATGTCGGACTGGCCGTCGCCGATTACCAGCACCCGTTTGGTGCTGGGGGTGGATTTGCATTTGCAGTTGCCGGAGGCGGCGCGGCAGGCGTCGCTGGCATGGGGGAAGTCGATGCGCCAACTGTCGTGATCGAGTTGGCGCAGGCGATTGGCGAGGATCGGCAAGAGGCTGACGTAGTTGCGCGCCAGGATCCGTGCGATGCCTTGCTCGATGCCGTCGCTGACCACTTCGAGGGAGGCACCGAGGCCGATCACATGGTCGACGAAGTCGGGGAAGTCCGGGTCGATCTCGACCGTGTCGAAGAACCCGAGCAGCTCGGAGGGTGTGGCCTTGACCAGCGAGAGCTGGCGGCTGAGGCATTCACGGGAACCGATGTCGCCCGCCAGCCACTCGTTTTCGATCGCTTCCCAGCTCGGGTCGGCGAACCGTTGGAGGATGCTGTCGATCACGTCGGTGCGGGTGATGGTCCCGTCGAAATCACACACGATATGCCAGTCAATCATCTGCGTTACCTATCTTGTAAAAAGTGTGCGCCGGGTGTGCTGTCTGCGCTGCACAGGGGGTAGAGCAGGGACTGTGCCAACCGGGTTTGGCCCAGCGGGGGCGGGGTTCTGGCGTGTGTTCGTGTCTTCGAAGCTACAATTTTTGTAGGTCGCTACAAACAACATGAGTGCTTGCGCCGGGAGCGCGATCCGGGGATTGATGCGCGCATGTCCCGTTCAAGGAATTGCCTCATGTCGAGGATTACAGTTGCTCTTTTCGCCGCGCTGACGTGCCTTTCGGCCAACGTTTCAGCAGACGGCATCACCGGCGAAGCAGGGGTTGGCCTCAGCTATCAGCCGCACGACCCAACCGGCAGCCGTTACGAAACCCGGCCCGTGCCGTATCTCGATCTGGACTGGGGCGATGTCAGCCTGAGCACCGATGACGGGCTGACCTGGGACGCGTTCAACGCAAGTGGCTTCAGCGCCGGGCCGTTCCTGAATTACCTGCCGGGACGGACCTCCAACGGTGAGCTGCAAGGCTTGCGCGATGTGCCGGACATGGGCGAAGTGGGCGGGTTTGTGCAGTACGCGCCGGCCGACTTCTGGCGGGTATTTGCTTCGGTTGGCCAGGCGGTGGG
>NZ_JAGYFX010000163.1:0-8530 GCF_019946615.1 Pseudomonas sp. BF-R-01 | reverse complement strand
GTCGCCCCCTCGAGAGGCCGAGTGGAGGTTCTGCGCAGTGGGCAACCCGGCATGGATGCCGGGTTAGCCGCCCCCGGCCAGGGATGGCCGATGGCGGCGGGCCCACGGAGCAGGACCGGAGCGAGGGCATGCCGAGCCTTAGCGAGGCACCGAACGAAAGGGGCAAAAGCCCTTTGGTTACTTTGGGGCTTTTCCAAAGTGACTCGCCGTAAGGGCGAAACCAATAGCCGCCGCAACCGAAAAAACGGATATGTCCCCAAACAAAAAACCATAACCCCACTCCCACAAGAACAATAAAAAGCCCGCCAAGGCGCAAACCTTGGCGGGCTTTTTTGTACCCGGGCGGTTTAGAACGCGCCCATGTAATCGCGCTTGCCCACTTCCACACCGTTATGACGCAGCAATGCGTAAGCGGTCGTGACGTGGAAGAAGAACTGCGGCAGACCGTAGCTCAGCAAGTAAGCCTGGCCGCTGAAGCGCTTCTCTTTCGGCGTGCCCTGACGGGTAATGATCTCGATGCCTTCCTTGCCATTGATCTGCTCAGGCTTGATCTCGCCAATGTAAGCCAGAACCTTGGTCAGCAACGCTTGCAGCTCGGCGAAGGTGGTTTCAGTGTCGTCGTACTTCGGCACTTCGATCTCGGCCAGACGCGAAGAAACACCCTTGGCGAAATCAACAGCGATCTGCACCTGACGCACCAGCGGGAACATATCCGGGTACAAACGGGCTTGCAGGAAAGCGTTCGGATCAATGTTCTTGGCGGTGGCGTGGGCTTCGGCCTTGTTCAGAACGTCGCTCAGGGCGTTGAGCATTTGTTTGAAAACCGGAACGGAAGCGTCGTACAGGGAAATGGTCATGGCAGTCTCGTGTGGTGACAGGAGTGAAACGTGGGGTCGATTATAGCGATGCACGGTCCCAGGTGAAGCGATAGATATGGGCCGGCGGACCAGGATGGCAATTGCCGTTGTCGGCGTCGGCACCGACGATCGACCATTGCGCCCGGGAGGTCTCGCCCAACTCGCGGGCAGCCTGCGGATTGAAGCACTGACCGAGCTGTTCATCCGGCACCAACGCGTACGCCTGCGGATGTTCACGCAACCACTGCGCCGCCTGCTCGACCGTTGAACCGATCATTCCGAAATGCACGATCGGCTGCCTTGCGAACAACCAATGGCCCTCGCGCCAGTGGACCAACACCAGGTCGGCGCCCCCAGTCATGGTCGCCGCCTGCGCCATCAACGCCTCGTGGGGATTGGCGCCGTCCTTGACCGGCTCGATAAATCCTCGGGCGAACCACAGCGTGAACCAGACCACCGCCACCCCCTGAAAAATCCGCGAACCCAGTTGGCGTTGACGGAACCAGCGCCTGAGCAACCAAGGCACCAGCGGTGCAGCGACCAACACCAATCCCGGCAGCGCCGGATAAATGTACAACTTGCGCTTGCCGCTGCTCAGGCAGAAAAACAGCACCACCAGCACCACCCACCCCAGCAGCACCAACACGCGACCATCGCGCTTGCGTAATTGCCGGCGCCAGGCGGGAATCAGCCACGGCAGTGCGAGAACCAGCGGCAACCAATATTGCGGAATGACGCTGACGAAAAAGTACCAGAACGGCTCCCGGTGATCCCAGGCGGCCGCATAACGCCCCGCCGTCTGGCGCAGCAGGATTTCCCGCACGTAGGCAACTTCCTCAGCACCGCCATTGAGCACGATCGACAGCGCCAAGGGCAGCAGCCAGATGCCCACGGCACCGAGCAGCACCACAACACCCAGGCACCATTTGCGCGCTTCGCCCGGCATCGCCACCACGCCGGACCAACCTTTGCGCACCGCGTAGGCATACGGGATCAGCATCAACGCCGGCACAAAGCCGACCCCTTTGGTGATCACGCCGATCCCCATCGCCGCACAGCCCACGTAAAACCAGCGCCAGGCCGGCCCGAGCAGCAGGTGTCGGACCAGACCGTACAGGCCCAACGAGGTGAACAGAATCAGAAAACTGTCGATCTGGCCGGTGCGCAGAATGCTGTAGGTCTGATAGGTCGCCAGGTACAGCAGCGCGGCCGTCCGACCGGCTCGCTGGTTCCAAAGCCTGCGACCCAAGTCGTAGAGCATCGCCGTGACCGAGGTGGCAGACAGCAGCCCCGGCACGTAAAGGGCAATGGCGGGCATCCCGGTGATCCAGGTGAAAAACGCCACGGTCCACATGAATATCGGTGGTTTATCGCCGTAAATCTCGGCGGCGCGATGGGGAATCAACCACGACCCGTTGTGCAGCATCTCCAGCGCCACGCCGAGGAAGCGCTCCTCGTCCACATTCTGCGGCTGGCGCAACCCGAGCCCCGCGCCGACCAGCAACAGAGCAAGCAGCATCAGCCCCAGGCATTCGACGCCGGGTGAAAGGGTTCGGCGCATGGGTCAGTCCTTCAAGGTTTTGCTGCGGGCAATCAATTGCAGGTTGCGCAAATAGACGATGGAACCGAACGCCTGTCCGATGATGAACACCGGGTCCTGTCGATAGATGGCGTACGCGAACAACAGCGCGCTGCCGATGATGCTCAGGTACCAGAAGCTCACCGGTATCACGCTGCGTTTTTTGTATTCGCTGTACAGCCACTGCAGGACAAAGCGCCCGGTGAAGGCGATCTGGCCGCTGAAACCGACCACCAGCCACAGGGTTTCGCGGGACAGATTCATCCTTCGATCTCCTGCGGCCGGGTGTTCAGGCGTGTGCGCCGGATCAGCCACCAGACGCCGATCAGGTCGAGAATCCCCACCAGCGCGCGGTCGATGTTGCCGTATTTGGAGACGCCGGCCGTGCGCGGTCGATGATTGACCGGGTGGGTGAGCATGCGGCCGTTGTGGCGCTGGATCAGCGCGGGGATGAAGCGGTGCATGTGGTCGAAGTACGGCAAACGCAGGAACGCCGCACGCTGGATCAGTTTCAACCCGCAGCCGGTGTCCGGCGTCTGATCCTTGAGCATGCGTCGGCGCAACCCGTTGGCAAACCGCGAAGCCCAGCGTTTGCTGGCAGTGTCGCGACGGTTGACCCGGTGCCCGGCGACCAATTGCAGGTCGGCGGCTGCCGGCTCACGACGCACCAGCGCCAGCATGCCGGGGATGTCCGCAGGGTCGTTTTGCCCGTCACCATCGAGGGTTGCCAGCCATTGGCCACGGGCGGCGAGCGCGGCGTGATAGAGCGACGTGCTCTGCCCCAGCGAACGTTCATGTTGCAGGATGCGCAGCGTGTTCAGCCCGTTATGCCGGGTCTGTCGCAACGCCTGCAACGTGGTGTCAGTGCTGCCATCGTCGACGACGATGACTTCATACGCTTCATCCGCCAGCGCGACGCGGATTTCTTCCAGCAGCGCGGTGAGATTGCTCGCTTCGTTCTTTGCCGGAATCAGCACGGATACAAATAAGTCCTGGCTCATGGAGGCCCCTGTTTTCCTGAATTTTTATGTTCGAAGATCAACGCTTCAGCGCTGATAAAAGTGGCGATACCACTTCACGAATTGCCCGACGCCGGCCTCGACCGTCACGTGCGGACGAAAGTCGACCCACTGCGCCAATGCCGACACATCCGCCCAGGTCCTGTGCACATCGCCCGCCTGCATCGGCATCAAGTTGCGCCGGGCAGGCCGGCCCAGCGCCGCCTCCAGGCATTCGACGAAATCCAGCAGCGCCACCGGCGTGCCGCGCCCGATGTTGAAAATCCGGTTGACGCCCTCCCCGGCGCTCTCCGGCAACGGCGGGCGTGGACGCAGGCGGACGATGCTTTCGACGATGTCGTCGATGTAGGTGAAATCCCGCGACATCAAGCCCTGGTTGTAGAGGTCGATGGGGCGATCGTTGAGGATCGCTTCGGTGAACTTGAACAGCGCCATGTCGGGGCGGCCCCAAGGTCCGTACACGGTAAAAAACCGCAGGCCGCTGGCCTGGAGCCCGTAGAGATGGCAGTAGCTGTGGGCCATCAGCTCATTGGCGCGCTTGCTTGCCGCGTACAGCGAAACCGGGTGATCGACGGCGTCTTCGACGCTGAATGGCAACTTGCTGTTGGTGCCATACACCGAACTGCTCGAGGCATAAATCAGATGATCCGGGCGATGGTGTCGGCAGGCCTCCAGCACATTCAAAAACCCTGTCAGGTTCGATTGCGCGTACACGTCCGGGTTGTCCAGCGAGTAGCGAACACCCGCCTGGGCCGCCAGATGGATGACATCTGTGAAGCGGTGATCCTTGAACAACGCCATCAAGGCAGGTTTGTCGACGATATCCAGCGTCTGGAAACGAAAGCCCGACAAGGCTCGCAGTTCCTTGAGCCGAGCGTGTTTGAGCGCCACGCTGTAGTAGTCGTTGAGGTTATCAATGCCGACCACTTCAAGGCCTTGCTCACACAGGCGCTTGACCGTGTGAAAACCGATGAAACCCGCGGCGCCGGTGACCAGTACGGTCATGGCAGGTGCGCGCCGATCAGCGCATTATTGCCAGTCGATTCCAACGTCAGCGTCATGCCTTGCTCCCGGTTGCAGTCAGTAAGGCCAGTGACGTCGTCGATACGCTCTGACGCCGCGCCCGACAGGCGCGACCGTCATCGCGCGGCCATGCATACGGTGCCCGTCGAATTGTAAAAATCGCGTTATGGATTGATGTAGCTTTTATGACCATTGCCGGGGGACGCGACGAATTCAGTTGCCATTGGCGCCCGCCCATCTAAAGTGCATGCCAGCTGAAGAAGAAAATGAATCAGGTAAGGACGCAGCATCATGAGCATTGAGCAAGAAACAACCTTCGACGAGCCACGGCTCAACAGCACGGAAATCCGCATTCTGGGTTCGCTGATCGAGAAACAGGCCACCAGCCCGGAAACCTATCCGCTGACCCTCAATGCCCTGGTGATTGCCTGCAACCAGAAAACCAGCCGTGAACCGGTGATGAACCTCACCCAGGGCCAGGTCGGCCAGAGCCTGCGCGCCCTCGAAGGTCGCGGCTTTGCCAAACTGGTGATGGGCAGTCGTGCCGACCGCTGGGAGCACAAGGTCGACAAGGCACTGGAATTGGTGCCGGCGCAGGTGATTCTGACGGGACTGCTGTTTCTGCGTGGTCCGCAGACGGTCAACGAACTTCTGACCCGCAGCGGCCGCATGCATGAGTTCGAAGATGCCGAGCAGGTTGTGCATCAGCTTGAACGGCTGATTGCGCGCGGTCTGGCGCTGCTGATTCCGCGCCAGGCGGGGCAGCGTGAAGACCGCTACATGCATGCGCTGGGTGATCCGGCGGACATCGAAGCGATCCTCGCGGCGCGACAGAATCCGGTGGAGCGTGGTGGCGGCAGCGGCGTGTCGGTAGAACGCATCGAAGAGCTCGAAGCGCGGATTGCAGCGCTGGAAGAGCGCCTGGCACGCCTCGAGTAACCGCCACGATCTCCTGTAGGAGCGAGGCTTGCCCGCGAAGGCGATTTCCAATTCGACACAATGTTGGACGTTGAATTGCTTTCGCGGGCAAGTCGGATCGCCGCATCGCTCGCTCCCACAAAGGAAGTGCTACTCGCCGTCCCAGTAATCCACGCCGTCAGCCTGTCTGGCGATGGCAACGAAGCCCGAGGCATTGCCTTCGGCATCGACCTTGAAGTCGTCCATCACCGCGTACTTGCCGGAGTCCGGGTATTCGCAGATTTCCGGCGATTGCTGGGTGCTGACCGCCAAATAGCGCAGTTCAGCCTTGCTGGTGTTGATGATCTGGTGCGCCGCTTCCGGACCGCCCGGCGGGCAGGCGATCACGTCACCGGCGCGGATCGGAAAACGCTCGGCACCAAGCCGAATCTCCCCTTCCCCCGCGACGACGTAGAACATCTCCTCGTTGACCCGATGACTGTGAAACGGACTGCCGCGCATGCCCGGTTCCAGCACGTACAAGCGATAACCGAGCTTTTGCGCACCCAGCTGCTGACCGACGCGAGCCATCCGCTGTTGATAACGGCCGGCGGTTTCACCGGTGGGCGCGAGGGCTTCGGGCAGCGGTTCGAGTTCGACCTGATGCAGGTTGAGGATGGGGGGATGCATGGGAAACCTCGGGCACGGTTTTATGGGGTGGCAAGTCTTGGCTTGCTGGGGAGCAGTATAGGAAATTTGCTGCGACTGACTGGATACCGAGTCGCAGCCATCGCGAGCAGGCTCGCTCCCACACTTGATCGCATTTCTACTGGAAGCACTCGGTCGAATGTGGGAGCGAGCCCGCTCGCGATGAGGCCAGTACTGCCAACAAATAGCGGAAGGCCTCAACTGCGGGCGAATTCCACCGCCTTCTGAAACTGCTCCTGCGTCGGACGCACGCCGGTGTACAACACGAACTGCTCCAGCGCCTGGATCGCGATCACTTCCAGTCCGGTGATCACCCGCTTGCCTTCGGCACGTCCCCGCACGATCAGCGGTGTTTCCGAGGGGATCGCCACCACATCGAAGATGGTCTGCGCTGCTGCGATGGTTTGCGCATCGAACGCCAGGTGATCGGCCTCAGGCCCGCCGGTCATGCCGATCGGTGTCACGTTGATCAACATTTGCGGGCGCTGGCTGCCCAGTTCGGCTTGCCATTCATAACCCAGCGATTCGGCCAGGGCACGTCCGGCGTGCTCGTTGCGGGCCACAATCAGGCCGTTCTGGTAGCCACCATCGCGCAATGCACTGGCCACCGCCTTGGCCATGCCGCCGCTGCCGCGCAGGGCAAAAGTCGACGCCTTGGGCACCTGGTGGGTTTCCAGCAACTGAGCGATGGCGATGTAGTCGGTGTTGTAAGCCTTGAGGTGGCCGTCCGTATTGACGATGGTGTTGATCGATTGAATCGCGGCAGCCGATGCGTCCAGTTCATCGACCAGCGCAATGCTGGCTTCCTTGAACGGCATCGACACGCCGCAGCCGCGAATCCCCAGGGCGCGGATGCCTGCGACGGCGCCGGTCAGGTCCTGGCTGCGGAACGCCTTGTAGTAGAAATTCAGGCCAAGTTGTTCGTACAGATGATTGTGAAATCGCAGGCCAAAGTTCCCGGGGCGGCCCGACAGGGACATGCACAACTGGGTGTCTTTGTTGGGGTTCATCTGCATGAAAAATCTCCTTCAATTGCACTTTCAGATGGACGGGATTAGCCATGCCATCGCGTTCTGATCGATCATATCCGCGTACCTGCTCGTGGCAGCGAAGTTGGTAAGGAAGCCGGTACAGACCTTACACAAAATTTACCCAACGGCTGTGCTGATTTTCAGAAATACGCTGTCTTAGAAGTATCCCCGCGACAATCCTTGGGTCTATTGCAGACGCAAGCGCCGGGTCGATGAACCGAGGAACTATCATGATCCGTAAAATCCCCACAGTTGCCTTGCTGATCGGTGCTCTTGCTATCGCAGGGCAGGCAGAAGCGCATGGCGGTGGCGGGTGGCAAGGTCCAGCGGTATTTGGTGCGATCGTTGGCTCGGCCATCGTCGGTTCGGCCATCATCAATAGCGGCCGGCCGGTTTATGTGCAGCAACCGGTTTACGTGCAGCCACAGCCGGTTTACGTGCAGCAACCGCCACCGGTTTATTACCAGCCGGCACCGGTTTATGTGCAACAACCGGGTTATTACGGCCCGCCGCCGGTCTACTACGGCCCTCCCCGTGGTTATTACGGCCCGCCGCGTGGCTATTACGGGCCTGCGCATGGTTATGGCCGCTGGTAACAGGCTCGGGCGCTAACCGCGGGTTTTGACTGCGTTTATATCCATTATTTGGTGATGGCGGCTGGCGGTTTCGCCCTTACGGCGAGTCACTTGGAGAAGCGCCAAGTAACCAAGCGCTCTTGCCCCTTTCGTTCGGTGCCTCGCCTAGGCTCGGCATGCCCTCGCTCCGGTCCTGCTCCGTGGGCCCGCCGCCATCGGCCATCCCTGGCCGTGCGCGGCTAACCCGGCATCCTTGCCGGGTTGCCCACTGCGCAGAACCTCCACTCGGCCTCTCGAGGGGGCGTGTACCTCAAGATCAAAAGCTGAAGGCGAGCTAACGCTCGGCCTGATGAGTGGTGAAAATCAAAAACGTACGCGATCCCTGTAGGAGCCGGCTTGCCGGCGAAAAACGCCCGGACACCGCGTTCATTCAGACAGCCCGCGTTATCGTTGGCGTCCATCGCCAGCAAGCTGGCTCCTACAATTTTGAATCGTGTGAACCCAATCCCTTGTAGGAGCCGGCTTGCTGCGGGCGGCGTTCCGACGATAGCGGTGGGTCAGTCAACGTATGTATTGGCTGGACGGACGCCATCGCCAGCAAGCCGGCTCCTACAGGGGATAGGTGTACATCTCCGGAATGAGGGAACGCGCGCACCAAAGAGCCAGGTCGGCTTTCAGGCCGCCTCGGCGGCTGTGGCGGTAGTCGCCCCCTCGAGAGGCCGAGTGGAGGTTCTGCGCAGTGGGCAACCCGGCATGGATGCCGGGTTAGCCGCCCCCGGCCAGGGATGGCCGATGGCGGCGGGCCCACGGAGCAGGACCGGAGCGAGGGCATGCCGAGCCT
>NZ_JAGYFX010000162.1:0-8700 GCF_019946615.1 Pseudomonas sp. BF-R-01 | reverse complement strand
CCCCAGGCCTCCCCTCCCCGCGCCTTGCGCTGGGCGGTGGCCGGTTCGGTGATCGTGATGATCGCCGCCGGCGGCCTGTTCTACTACGCCTCGAAAATGGCCGCGGCCAAACGCCAGGCCAACCATGACGAAGTGCTGGTGACCATTCACCCCCACAGCTGCGAGCCGAACGCGTTGACGGTGCCGGCCGGTCGCGCCAGTTTCCGCATCGTCAACCGCTCGGATCGCGCCGTTGAATGGGAAATCCTTGACGGCGTGCTGGTGGTCGAAGAACGGGAAAACATCGCGCCCGGCCTGAGTCAGGTGATCAACGCCAACCTGTTGCCCGGCGATTACGCGATCACCTGCGGCCTGCTGAGCAACCCGCGTGGCACGCTGCACGTGACACCGACCGCGGCGTCCGATGCCGCTGCCAAGGCCAAGCCGTCGATGGTGGCTTTCGTCGGGCCATTGTCGGAATTCCGCGTTTACCTGAGCAGCCAAAGTACCGCGCTGATCAAGGCCGTCACTGCGCTTGAACAAGCCATAGAAGCCGGTGACCTGAGTCAGGCGCAAGCCTTGTACGTCCCGGCGCGCAGTGCCTACCAACGCATTGCCCCCGCCACGCAACGCCTGGCGGAACTGGACAACACCATCAACGCCCGTGCCGATTACTTCGAAAAGCGTGAGCAGGACCCCGGCTTCGTGGGTTTCCATCGCCTGGAATATGCGCTGTTCCAGCAACGCAACCTCGACGGCCTGACACCGGTAGCCCAACAGCTGCTGACCGACGTCACCACGCTCAAGCAACAACTGCTCGCGCAATCGCTGCCCCCGGAACAACTGGTCAGCATCGTGGTGCGCAACCTCAATAACCTCGGAGATGTGCGCGCCAGCAGCGGTGAAGAAGAACGCTACAGCCACACCGACTTGAACGGTTTCGCCGGCAACCTCGAAGCTGCCCGCAAAGTCGTCGACCTGTTGCGCCCGCTGCTGACCAAGTCCGCCGCCGAACTGCTGCCAACCATCGACAGCGCTGTCGCCAGCCTTGATGCCGAACTCAACGGTTTCAAGGTCAAGGACGGCTATGCGAGCTACGACACGGTCAGCGCCGCGCAACGCAAACAGATCGCCGACAAGGCCAAGGCACTGGCCGATGCACTCGATGGAATCGATCCCGCCCTTGGCCTATCCGGCCTCTAGCAGAAGACGACATGTAGATGAACGATTCAGAGCAATTCAACCTCCAGCGTCGCCGGGTTTTGATGGGCATGGGGGCCGCCGGTGTGGCGTTCGCCGGTTCTGCATTGAGCTGCCCGGCCATGGCCGCCAGCCCGGCGCAAGTCACCGAAGCGCCAAGCAGCGACCGGACCGATGACCACCACGACTTCCACGGCCAGCACCAAAGCGGCATCGTCACCCCGCGCCCGGCGTCGGGCATGTTGGTGTCGTTTGATGTGTTGGCCAGTGACCGTGAAGACCTCGAACGGCTGTTCCGCACGCTCAATGAGCGCATCGCGTTCCTGATGAAGGGCGGCCCGGTGGCGCAGGTCGATCCGAAACTGCCGCCAGTGGATTCAGGGATTCTTGGCCCGGTGGTCACGCCGGACAACCTGACCATCACCGTCTCGGTGGGTGAATCGTTATTCGACGAACGCTTCGGCCTGGCCCACGCCAAACCGAAACGGCTGAGCCGCATGGTCGGTTTCCCCAACGATGCGCTGGAAGCCGATTGCTGCCACGGCGACCTGAGTTTGCAGTTCTGCGCCAACACCACCGACACCAACATCCACGCCCTGCGCGACATCGTGAAAAACCTGCCGGACTTGCTGCTGGTGCGCTGGAAACAGGAAGGCAGCGTGCCGCCCCAGGCACCGGCGAAACCCGGTGTGCCGGCGCAGAGTGCGCGTAACTTTCTGGGCTTTCGCGACGGCTCGGCCAACCCCGATTCCAACGACGCCAAGGCCATGGACCGCATCGTCTGGGTCCAGCCCGGCAGCGACGAACCGGCGTGGGCCGTCAACGGCAGCTATCAAGCGGTGCGGATCATCCGCAACTTCGTCGAGCGCTGGGACCGCACGCCGTTGCAGGAACAGGAAAGCATTCTCGGCCGGGTCAAAAGCACCGGCGCCCCTATGGGTGGTGCGCATGAAACCGAGGTTCCGGATTACGCCAAGGACCCGGAAGGCAAGCTGACCAAGCTCGACGCGCACATCCGCCTGGCCAACCCGCGCACCGCCGCGAGTCAGGCCAACCTGATCCTGCGCCGGCCGTTCAACTACTCCAACGGCGTGAACAAGAACGGTCAGCTGGACATGGGCTTGCTGTTCATCTGCTACCAGGCCGACCTGGAAAAAGGCTTCATCACCGTGCAAACCCGGCTCAACGGCGAGCCGCTCGAGGAGTACCTCAAGCCGGTCGGCGGCGGGTACTTCTTCACCCTGCCGGGTGTGACGGGCGACCAGGATTTCATCGGTCGCTCGCTGCTCAACGCCACACAAACAAAAGCCACCGCCTAACCAACCCCCAACACGGAACCGTCCCATGAAAAAGTCGCCACTCGCGTTATTGCTGACCCTTGGTTTGCTCAACACCCCGTTTTCGGCTTTCGCGGCGACGGCGCCGCTGGAACTGGTGGGGCCGATTTCGGATTACAAGATCTACGTCACCGAGCAACTGGACGAACTGGCCAGCCACACTCAGAAATTCACCGATGCGGTGAAGAAAGGTGATCTGGCCACCGCGCAAAAACTCTACGCGCCGACCCGGGTTTACTACGAATCGATCGAGCCGATTGCCGAGCTGTTCAGTGACCTCGACGCCTCCATCGACTCCCGTGTCGACGACCACGAAAAAGGCGTGAAAGCCGAAGACTTCACCGGTTTCCACCGCATCGAATACTCGCTGTTCTCCGAGAAGAGCACCAAGGGCCTGGGCGAACTGGCGGATGGCTTGAACAAAGACGTCAAGGACCTGCAAACCCGCGTGGCCGGCCTGACCTTCCCGCCTGAAAAAGTGGTGGGCGGCGCGGCGGCGCTGCTGGAAGAAGTCGCCGCCACCAAGATCTCCGGCGAAGAGGATCGTTACAGCCACACCGACCTGTATGACTTCCAGGGCAACATCGACGGCGCGAAGAAAATCGTCGACCTGTTCCGTCCACAGATCGAGAAGCAGGACGCGGCGTTCATTGCCAAGGTCGACAAAAACTTTGCCACGGTGAACAAGACGCTGGCGAAGTACAAAACCAAGGATGGCGGGTTTGACACCTATGACAAGGTGAAGGACAGCGATCGCAAGGCGCTGGTTGGGCCGGTGAATACGTTGGCTGAGGATTTGTCGACGTTGCGTGGGAAACTTGGGTTGAATTGATTTTTTTGTAGCGTCTGAGTGGGCCCCTTCGCGGGCAAGCCTCGCTCCTACAGAGGATCGCATACCTCTGTAGGAGCGAGGCTTGCCCGCGAAGGAATTTTCAGCCCCGACACATCCCCCTCCTGCTACCATCCCCCGCCAATAATAAAAGCTCACGGAAGACTCACCCATGTCCGCTTCAACCTTCGACCTGCGCCCGCTCATGGTCGCCAACATGGCCTGCACCATGGCAATGATGGCGTTCGTTTCTTTGATCGGGCCTATCGCCCGGGTGTTGGGCCTGGCCACCTGGCAGGCCGGGGCGGCGGTGACGGTGTCCGGGGTGATCTGGATGGTGCTGGCGCGTCCATGGGGTCAGGCCAGCGACCGCTTCGGACGACGGCGCATTCTGTTGCTCGGCACTGCGGGATTCACCCTCGCCTATTGGGCCTTGTGCCTGTTCATCGACACGTCTTTGCGATTCCTGCCTTCAGCGGCGCTGGCGTTTATCGGGCTGATGCTCGGACGCGGGCTGATCGGCGTGTTCTATGCGGCGATTCCGGTCGGCTGTAATGCACTGATTGCCGACAACGTCGAGCCGCAACACCGCGCCAAAGCCATGGCCGCATTGGGCGCTGCCAACGCCTGCGGGCTGGTGATCGGCCCGGCGATAGCGGCGTTGCTGTCCCGATACAGCCTGAGCCTGCCCTTCTACGCCATGGCGTTTCTACCGCTGATGGCGTTCCTCGTGCTGCGTTACAAACTCAAGGCCCAGGAACTGCACTTGCGTCAGGCGCCGCGCAAGGTGCACCTCAACGATCCACGGTTGCGCCGGCCCATGGCGGTCGCGTTCGTGGCGATGCTATGCGTTTCTGTCGCGCAGATCACCGTTGGCTTCTTCGCCATCGATCGACTGGGCATGAGCCCGGCCGACGCCGCGCAAACGGCCGGTATCGCCCTGACCATGGTCGGCTTCGCGTTGATCTGTTCGCAGTTGGTTGTGCGTCGACTGGAATGGCCGCCGCTACGGCTGATCCGGGTCGGCGCGATTGTCGCTGCGCTGGGGTTTTCCGGCAGCATCATGGTCGATTCGGCGTGGGGGTTGTGGCTGGGGTTCTTTGTCTCGGCGAGCGGCATGGGCCTGATTTTCCCGTCCTTCGCCGCGCTTGCCGCCAATGCGGTCGAGGCCTCGGAGCAAGGCGCGACCGCAGGTTCCATCGGCGCCGCCCAAGGGTTCGGCGTGGTGATCGGGCCGTTGACCGCCACGCTGATCTACGGCATCGAACCGCGCTTGCCGTATCTGGTGGCGGCTGCGTTGTTGCTGCTGGTGGCCCTGTGGCCAGGGCCCCGGCAGCGTCAGGCTTTATAGGATGCGATAGAGCAAGCGTTCAATGCGCACACGACTGACACGCTTGAGGAACTTGGCCACGCCCGCCGGGTAATCCGGCAGGGTTTGCAGGTCCTGATAACGCTCGATACGCGTGGTGTGCTGGAAGATCTCCGCCAGCTCACTGCGACGCGGCTCCAGCAATTCACCTTTGGGGTCATCAATCAGCAGCGCGTTTTCCAGGTCGAGACGGAATGCGCGCGGATTGAGGTTGTTGCCGGTCAGCAAGGTGTAACGCTGATCGACCCACATGCCTTTAAGGTGATAGGTGTTATCGCCGTCCTTCCACAGGTGCAGGTTCAACTGGCCGCTGTCGACGCTGCGATGATGACGCTTGGCGAAACGTCGCAGGCTGATCTCGTAGAGGTACGGCAACGCCGAGATCACCTTGAACGGCTCGCTCGGCGGGATGTAGAAGTCGTTGGCGGTTTTGTCGCCGACCACGATGTCGATCTTCACACCCCGGGCCAATGCCCGGTTGATCTCCCGGGTCACCGCCAACGGCAGGTTGAAGTACGGCGTGCAGATCGTCAGTTGATGCTGGGCACTGGCGATCAACTCGCAGATTACCCGGCTCAACGGGTTGTTCTTGCCGACCCCAAGCAATGGGCTGACCGACAAACCGTCTTTAACCGTGGTGCCCGTCGTGGTGTCGTACGCCGCATGTTTCAGGCGGCTGCGCAGGTCGCCGATGTCGTGGCGCAGGCTGCGGGTGGTCGGCAGGTTCGGCAAATCGAGGCGATGCACCGCTTTCGAGGCGACCAGGCCGTGCTGAACCAGGTGCTGCATCGAATCGGCCAGGGCGCCGTTGTGCAGCAGGTGATAACGGTCGTAGCGGTATTTGTCGAATTTGTGCAGATAAACGTTGTTCAGGCTCGCACCGCTGTAGATCACGCAGTCATCGATCACGAAGCCTTTCAAATGCAGCACGCCGAACAGCTCGCGGGTCTGCACTGGCACACCGTACACCGGGACCACGCTGGCATGGGTTCGGGTGGTTTCCTGATACCACGCCGAATTGCCCGGCTGTTTGCCGGCACCGATCAAGCCACGCTGGGCGCGCAGCCAGTCGACGACCACCACCACGTCCAGTTCCGGACGCGCCAGTTTGGCGGCGTGCAAGGCATCGAGAATTTCCTGGCCGGCTTCATCCTGTTGCAGGTAAAGCGCGACGATATAGATGCGCCGGGTCGCCTGGGCAATTTTTTCCAACAGGCAACGACGGAATTCGGCAGCGCCAGAAAGGATGGTGACGGCATCGGCGGTCAGCGGAAAACTGCGCAGTTTGGGCAGCAGAGAGCGTTTGAAAAGCGACGGCATAGGGCTCGCAATGGGTCGAATCCGGAGAGGTTGAGAGCTTACACCATGGAGGGGTTTGGGTCTTGTTACGGTCTGTAATGACCCCTTCGCGGGCAAGCCTCGCTCCTACAGTCAATCGTGCTCCCTTGTAGGAGCGAGGCTTGCCCGCGAAGGCGATTTAATGGGCAACACAAAATAATATTTGACCAAGGAGAACGATCGTTCTACTGTATGCCCCATGAACGAAATCACTAGCAACGACACACGCGACATCATTCTGGATGTCACCGAAAAGTTGATCTACAAAAGTGGCATCGCTGCCACGGGCATGGATCTTCTGGTGAAAACCGCCGGCGTCTCCAGAAAAAGCATCTACCGCTACTTCGCCAACAAGGAGGAGTTGACCGTCGCCGCCTTGCAACGCCGCGACGTGCGCTGGATGCTCTGGTACAGAAGTGCCGTCGACCAGGCCGAAACCCCGGCCGACCGGCTGCTCAACCTGTTTACCGTGCTCAAGGCCTGGTTTGCCTCCGAAGGCTTCCGTGGCTGCGCTTTCATCAACACCAGCGGTGAAACCGGCGACCCGCAAGACCCGGTCCGGCTGGTCGCCAAAGAACACAAACAGAAGCTGCTCGACTACGTGCGCGAGCTCTGCACCGAACATGGCGCAACCGACCCGGAGACGCTGGCCAAACAGCTGCTGATCCTGATCGATGGTGCCATTACCGTGGCGCTTGTCATGGGTGATCACAGTGCCGCCGATAATGCGCAATGCATGGCGCGAAAGTTATTGGACCTGTAACACTTTAAACAAGCCCGACAACTTACTTGAACTTTAATCTTATTGGGAGACTTTAAATGTCTAACGCCGAAGTTCGTCCGCCATTGCCGCCATTTACCCGTGAATCGGCCATCGAAAAAGTTCGCCTGGCCGAAGATGGCTGGAACTCCCGTGATGCAGAGCGTGTGTCTCTGGCCTACACACTGGACACCAAATGGCGCAACCGCGCCGAATTCGCCTACAACCGTGAAGAAGCCAAAGGTTTCCTGACGCGCAAATGGGCCAAGGAACTGGACTATCGACTGATCAAGGAACTCTGGGCGTTCACCGGCAACCGCATCGCCGTGCGCTACGCCTATGAATGGCACGACGACTCAGGCAACTGGTTCCGTTCCTACGGCAACGAAAACTGGGAGTTCGACGAGAACGGCCTGATGGCCAACCGGTTCGCCTGCATCAACGACATGCCGATCAAGGAAAGCGACCGCAAGTTCCATTGGCCGCTGGGGCGTCGCCCGGATGATCATCCGGGGCTGTCTGACCTAGGTCTGTAAACACACATCTCCCTTGTAGGAGCCGGCTTGCTGGCGATGGCGACATAACATTCAACGATGATGTTGATTGTGAAATCGCTATCGCCAGCAAGCCGGCTCCTACAGGGGTTTGTGGTGGTCAGGCGACTTCGGCTTGTTTCACGCTGGCCTCAGCCTCCAGCTCCCGCACCAACGGCAGCACCCGCTTGCCGAAATACTCCACCTCTTCCTGAAAGTGCAGAAACCCCGCCAGCACCAAATCCACGCCCACCGCTTTCAACGCCACAATCCGCTCGGCAATTTGCCGCGGCGTGCCGATCAGGTTGGTCTTGAAGCCGTCGTTGTACTGCACCAGATCCTCGAACGTCGATTTGGCCCAATTGCCCTCGCCTTCCGGTGATGCCCTGCCCGCCTGTTTCGCCGCATCGCCAAAGGCATTCACCGCTTCCGGATCAGCCTGATCGATGATCTGCGCCAGCACTGCGCGAGCCTCTTCTTCGGTGTCGCGGGCGATGACGAACGCGTTGACCCCGACCTTCACCGAGTGATTGTTCGCGGCGGCCTTGCTGCGGATATCGTCGACTTGCGCCTTGATGCCTTCCGGCGTGTTGCCGTTGGTGAAGTACCAGTCCGAAACTCGCGCCGCCATGTCCCGTGCTGCACGGGAGCTGCCGCCCTGAAAGATTTCCGGCTGGCCCAGCGGTTTGGGTTTGAGGCTGTAATTGTCGAAGCGGTAAAAGTCACCGCGAAAGGTGAAGTTGTCCTGGCTCCAGATGCCTTTGAGCGAGCGAATGAATTCTTCGGAGCGGCGATAGCGCTCGTCGTGCTCCAGCCAGTGTTCGCCGATGGCCTGGAATTCACCCTTGAACCAACCGCTGACGATGTTCACCGCGATGCGGCCGTTGGTCAGTTGATCGATGGTCGCCAGTTGCTTGGCCGCCAGCGCGGGTTGCCAGGGCCCGGGCAGGATCGCCGCGATGACTTTCAATGTAGTGGTGGCGGCGAGCAACGCGTGGCTGAAGGCGACCGATTCATGCTGGTACTCGGCGCCGTAACCGGCGGTGAAGCGAATCTGCGTCAGGGCGTATTCGAACCCCGCCTCTTCGGCCAGTTGCGCCAGTTTGCGGTTGTAGTCGATGCCCCAGTGGGTGCGTTGTTCGATTTTGCTGACCACCAGCCCGCCGCTGACGTTCGGCACCCAGTAGGCAAATTTGACGGCTTGCTGACTCATTGACGTGTCCTCGGGACGTTAGGAAGTCCTGGGGTGAGAGCAGCAACCGTGCCAGTGCTTTCCTGTAGCGACCGAAGCCCCCTGTGGGAGCGAGCCTGCTCGCGATGGCGGTTGCACATACAACACTTTTGTTGGCTGACAC
>NZ_JAGYFX010000161.1:0-8999 GCF_019946615.1 Pseudomonas sp. BF-R-01 | reverse complement strand
GGCGTCGTGTCAGTCAACATCAATGCTGAATGATACGACGCTTTCGCGGGCAAGCCTCGCTCCTACAGGGATTCGCTCAATGGCCGGAGGCCGCGGGCCCGGCCTTTGCCGCAAACGGCGGTTTCGCCAGCCACACCAGCACGATCAACCCCATGAACGCCCATCCCAGCAACGTGAAGTAATCCACGGTGGAGAGCATGTACGCCTGGCTGGTCAGCACATGATCGAGCTGCGCATACGCCGGGTTGTTCGCACCGCCCAGCGCATTCAGGGCCTCGCGGGTCGCCGGTTCGTAGGTGCTGATGCTCTCGCTCATGTACGCGTGATGCTGATCCGCCCGGCGAATCCAGATCCACGTGGTCAACGACGCCGCAAAACTGCCGCCCAGTGTCCGCAGGAACGTCGCGAGGCCCGCGCCATCGGCAATCTGGCTCGGTGGCAGGTCCGACATCAAAATGCTCAGGGTCGGCATGAAGAACAGCGCCACGCCAATGCCCATGAACAACTGCACCAGGGCGATGTGCTGGAAGTCCACCTCGTTGGTGAACCCGGCGCGCATGAAGCAGCTGAGGCCAATCGCCAGGAACGCCAGGCCTGCCAATAGCCGCAGGTCGAACTTGTGCGCGTACTTGCCGACAAACGGCGAGAGGATCACCGGCAGAATCCCGATCGGCGCCACCGCCAGCCCGGCCCACGTTGCCGTGTAGCCCATCTGCGTTTGCAGCCATTGCGGCAGGATCAGGTTGATGCCGAAGAACCCGGCGTAACCCAACACCAGCACAATCGTGCCGATGCGGAAGTTGCGATACGCAAACAAGCGCAGGTTGACCACCGGGTGTTTGTCGGTCATTTCCCAGATCACGAACACCGCCAGCGCAATCGCGGAAATGGCCGCGCCGATGAGGATGAAATTCGATTCGAACCAGTCGAGGTCGTTGCCCTTGTCGAGGATCACCTGCAACGCGCCGACACCGATGATCAACGTGATCAGGCCGACGTAATCCATTGGCTGATAACTGGTCACCACCGGCCGCGCCTTGAGCTGCGAACGCACCACCATCACCGCGAAAACCCCGATTGGCACGTTGATGAAGAAGATCCACGGCCAGCTATAACTGTCGGTAATCCAGCCGCCCAGAATCGGCCCGGCAATCGGCGCCACCACCGTGACCATCGCCAGCAACGCCAGGGCCATGCCGCGCCTGGCCGGCGGATAAACCGCGATCAGCAGCGTCTGGGTCATCGGGTACAACGGCCCGGCCACCAGACCTTGCAGCACCCGAAAGCCGATCAGCTCCGGCATCGAGGTGGAAATGCCGCAGAGAAACGAAGCCAGCACAAACAGGATCGTCGCCCACAGAAACAGTTTCACTTCGCCAAAGCGCCGACTGAGCCAGCCAGTCAGCGGCAGCGCAATCGCATTGCTCACCGCAAACGAGGTGATCACCCAGGTGCCCTGCTCCGAACTCACGCCCAGGTTGCCGGAAATCGTCGGCAACGCCACGTTGGCGATGGTGGTGTCGAGCACTTGCATGAAAGTCGCCAGCGACAGGCCGATGGTGCTGAGCAGCAGGCTGGGCGGGGTGAAAGACGCGTTATTGCTCATCGCGAATCCTTTGAAACCTGATGGGCGCTGCGCCCATTAAAGACGCAGCTGACCTTGTAGGAGTGAGCCTGCTCGCGATAACGGTGGCTCATTCAACAATGATGTTGAATGTTAATCCGCCATCGCCAGCAAGCCGGTCTCGCTCCCACAGGGTCGGTGTCATGGCGAATCAGCGTTGCGCGGTTTTGCTGACCGCTGCGCTGTTGTCGTGGATCAACTGCGTGATCATCGCGTCGGCCTCGGCCAACTGACGGTCGTAGACGCTGGTGCTGAACGACGCCTTTTGCGGCGGCTGTTGCGCCAGCACCGGGCCGCTCTGGTCGCGCAGGTTCACATCGACCTGAGTCGACAGGCCCACGCGCAACGGGTGCTTGGCCAGTTCTTCGGCGTTGATGTGAATCCGCACCGGCACACGTTGCACGATCTTGATCCAGTTCCCGGTGGCGTTCTGCGCCGGCAGCAGGGCAAACGCGCTGCCGGTGCCAGCGCCGAGGCTGTCGATGGTGCCGCTGAATTTCACGTCGCTGCCGTACAGGTCAGCCTGGATATCCACCGGTTGGCCAATGCGCATGTCGCGCAGTTGGGTTTCCTTGAAGTTGGCGTCGATCCACAACTGATCCAGCGGAATCACCGCCATCAGCGCGGTGCCCGGCTGGACCCGTTGACCGAGTTGTACCGAGCGCTTGGCGACGTAACCGGTCACCGGTGCAATCAGAGTGCTGCGGGAATGGTTCAGGTATGCCTGGCGCAGTTGCGCGGCGGCCGACATCACGTCCGGGTGCGACGACACCACGGTGTCATCCACCAGGGCGCTGGTGGTTTTCAGCTGCTGTTTGGCGTTGGCCAGGGCGTTTTGCGCCGAGGTCAGGTCATCGCGAGCGTGGGACAGTTCTTCCTGGGAAATCGCCCCGCCCGCCGCGAGATTTTTCCGGCGATTGAAGTTGTCCTGGGCCTTCTGCACTTCCGCCTGCTGGGCATTGACCTGGGCTTTCATGCCGTCGACGTTGCTGTACAAGCCGCGCACCTGACGCACGGTGCGAGCGAGGTTGGCCTGGGCACTTTGCAGACCGACTTCGGCGTCGTTCGGGTCGAAATTCACCAGCACCTGGCCTTCATGGACCAGGTCGCCGTCATCAGCGCCAATGCTCACGACGGTGCCGGTGACCAGCGGCGTGATTTCCACCACGTTGCCGTTCACATAGGCGTCGTCGGTGCTTTCGTTCCAGCGCCCGAAGAATTCGTGATAACCCCAGACGCCGACACCGGCGAGGACCACCACGATGGCCAGGACCACCAGCATGACTTTGCGTTTGCGCGGGTTGCTGGTGTCTGGACTGTTGTCAGTGGTTTGAATGTTTTGTGCAGTGGCCATGACCATTACCTTGAATTAGTTGTGCTGCGTGGCTGGGGTTGCGTTGGCCGCGGTCAGGGTTTCGCCCTGAAAACCGCCGCCCAGCGCCTGCATCAGTTGGATCGACAGGTCGATCTGCTCGGCATTCAGGTTGGCCAGCTGACGCTGGGCCTGGAGCAATTGCTGCTCGATGCTGAGCACGTCCAGGTAGTTGCCGATGCCGGAACCGTACCGCTGGACCACGGTGTTGTAAGAATCCTGGGCAATGTCGGTGGCGTGCTGCTGAGCGCCGATCTGCCGGCCGATGTCACGCAACTGGTTGATGGTGTCGCTGACATCACCGAGGGCTTTCACCAGGCTTTTGTTGTACTGCGCAACGGCGAGGTCGTAATCGGCGTCGCGGGCATCGAGGTCGGCGCGCAGGCGGCCGCCGTCGAAAATCGGCAGGGAAATGGTCGGTGCGATGTTGAAGAATCGACTGGCCGAACCGAACATCGCGTCGCCCAGCAACGACTCGGCACCGGCCGCCGCGCTGAGGTTCAGGTTGGGATAGAACCGGGTCTTGCCGGCGTCGATGTTCTTGCTGGCCGCCTCGACCCGCCAGCGCGCGGCCACCAGATCCGGACGACGACCGAGCAACTCGGCGGGCAGGACCGACGGCAATGCGACGGCGCTGGCCTGAAGAATCTTCGGCCGGGCGATTTCGTTGCCGCGATCCGGGCCTTTGCCGAGCAAGACCGCCAAGGCGATTTTCGCGCTTTGCAGGCGTTTCTCGGCGTCGATCAGGCTGGCTTCAGACGTGGCTTCCAGGCTTTCGGTTTGCTGGAACTGGTACTGGCTGTCGATCCCGGAACTCAGGCGACGCTGGCTCAGGTCGAGCATTTGCCGGGTGCGCTTGAGGTCTTCGTTGGCGAGGTCATAAACGATGTGCGCCTGCCCCAGATCGCTGTAGGCGCGGGCGACGTCGGCAGACAACGTCAGCTGCGCGGCCTGTTGATCGACTTCGGCAGCCCGGGCTTGGCCCAACGCAGCCTCCCAGGCGTCGCGCTGACCGCCCCAGAGGTCGAAGTTGTAATTGAAACTGGCGCCGATGTTGCGCACGGTGGAGTAGGCATCGCCCTCGCCCCTCGG
Organism: Pseudomonas sp. BF-R-01; assembly: GCF_019946615.1. Classification (NCBI taxonomy): domain Bacteria; kingdom Pseudomonadati; phylum Pseudomonadota; class Gammaproteobacteria; order Pseudomonadales; family Pseudomonadaceae; genus Pseudomonas; species Pseudomonas sp. BF-R-01. The sequence goes on along the minus strand of NZ_JAGYFX010000161.1, from coordinate 4,911 downwards.
GTCTTGATCCCGGGCCAGACGCGAACGGCTGACGCCGGCGCTGGCATCGAGGGTCGGCATCCGCGCGGCGTCGGCGGCATACGCGGCGGCGCTGGCCTGATGGGCGCGGGCGTCGGCGATCTGCATGTCGGGGCTGTCGTGCAGGGCTTCGCGGATCAGACCGTCGAGCTGCGGGTCGCCGAGGCTTTTCCACCAGTCGCTTTTCGGCCAGGCCGCAGGCGACAGGGTCACGCCGCTGAGGGATTGCCCGGCCTTGAGGTCTTTCGCATCGAGGCTTTTGCCTTCGGTGGTCAGGCCGCTGTAGCTGGCGCATCCGGCCAGGGTCATGGCCGCGAGCACCAGGCTCAGGCCGGCGCGCAAGGTTTTGCTGCTCATTTGTCACCTACCCGCAGCAGCGTGATCGAGTCACCGGCTGCCACCAAAATTTTCTTCAGGATCTGTTCCAGGGTTTTCAGCTCATCCGGAGTGATCGCACCGGCCAGTTCGTTCATCGCGTCGGCGCCGATCACCGGCAAGCGGTCAGCCAACTGCTGGCCTTGCTCAGTCAACACAAGCTGCACCTGACGGCGGTCCGCTTCGGAGCGTTGGCGGGCGAGGAAACCTTTCTGTTCCAGACGATCGAGCATGCGGGTCATCGAACCGCTGTCGAGTGACAGGTGCCGGCACAGCTCGGCCGGGGTATCGACGCCGTATTGGGCGATGATGATCAGCACTTTGAACTGCGCGGCGGTGATGCCGTGGGGTTCCATGTGCGTGTCGATGATCCGGTCCTTGAGCAGCGCGGCGCGCCCGAGCAGGAGACCGAGATGGCAGTTCTTGAATTCGTCCGGGGTGAAATGTTTCATCTGACCACCAATTAGCTGCCTAGGCAGAGAATGTATGTCGAGATGTTACTGCCTAGGCAGCCAATGTCAACGTAATAGTTAGGTTGCTTTGTATTTAGTGGATAAATGGAGTTTTGCAGGTGGGTTTTGTGGGGGGGGGAGTCGATTGCTATCGCCAGCAAGCTGGCTCCTACAGGGGCCGCGTTGATCTTGCGGTCTCTGTAGGAGCCGGCTTGCCGGCGATTGGGGCGACTCGGTTTTTCTGAAGGAACGGGGTTTAGAAATCCCGCTTGTAGAAGATATCCAGCGAACTGGCCACGCCACCCGCCGCTTCGAGGTACACCTTCTTGCTCAGCTTGTAGCGCAGGGCAATGGTGTTGGCCGGCTCAAACACGCCAACGCCATATCGCAGGCTGAGCTTCTCGGAGATATTGCCGCTGGCGACCACACTCGTCGTATTGCCGCTGCCCTCGGTATCGAGCTGGAAATCCTGAATCCCCAGATCGCTGGCCAGTTTGCCGGTCACCCCGGCACTGCCCATCAGGCCCAACCCCAGCGCGGCCTGCGCCAGCATGTTGTTGTCTTCACCGGTGGTGCTCAGCGGACGCCCGAGCACCAGATAGGACAAGGCCTGTTCCTGGCTCATCGCCGGCTCGGAGAAGATCTGCGTGGCCGGCTGCTCGGCGCTGCCGCTCAGGCGAATACCGGCGATGACGTCGTCGGTCTGGCGAATCGCCTCGATGTCCAGGTACGGCTGATCGATCGGGCCGGCAAACAGCAAACGCGCCCGACGCACTGTCAGCCGCTGGCCGTAGGCCCGGTAACGCCCGTCGTTGAGCCACAGCTCGCCGCGGGTGTCCATGTTGTCGCCGATGTGCACGTGCCCTTGCAGGTTGGCGGTCAGGCCAAACCCGGCGAAGCTGAGTTTGTCTTCGCCGACCGCCACGTCGATGTCCATTTTCATCGCCAGCGGCGGTTTGCCCTCTTCGGTCTGCGCGCCAATGATCACCGTGTCATCAGAGACCTTGACCGTCGATGGCGGCAACTCGCGCACGGTGATTTCGCCTTTCGGCACCAGCACTTTGCCAGCGATGGCCAGCTCGTCGCCCTTCATCGAAATCTTCAAGTCCGGCGCCACTTCGAGCTTGGCGTACGGTTCGACAGTGACCGGCAATTGCGTGCCTTTGAGCGCCAGGTCCACCACCAGCGCCTGACCCCAGGCGATGCTGCCGGTCAAGCTGCCCTGCCCGCTCTTGCCGCTTTTCCAGCCACCGTTCAACTGCACAGTTTCGCCGGCGATCAGCGCTTGAAGCTGCAACGCTTCAAGGTCCATCGGCAATTCAGGACCGGAAATCTCGCCGTCGCTGAGCAACAGGTTGCCGTTGACCAAAGGCGCCAGCAGCCCACCGGAAATCGTGCCGCTGCCATTCAGGCGTCCGGTGAGTTTCTCGACCATCGGCACAAACGGTCGCGCCACGGACAGGTCAAGGCCATTGAGGCGGAACACACCGGTCAGCGGTTTGTTCTTCGGCAATGGATTGATCTGCGCCTGCACACTCAATTCGCCGAGCTTGCCGCCGACGAAGTTGAGGTCGGTGTCGATGCGCTTGGGCGTGAGTTTGCTGGTGAGTTTCAGGGTCTGGTAGGGGAAGTCCAGCCACTGATCCTTTTCCTTGATGCGCAGGGTGCCGCCGCTGGCATCGAGGCTGATCTGGCCGTTCGGGCCGCTGGCCGGCAGGTCCAGTTGCAGATCGGCATCAAGCCGGCCCTTCCAGGCGAAATCCTTCGGCAGCCATTGCGCAAGGCTTTCAATCGGGAATTGCTTGAGGTGATAACGCAACTTCGGTTCCGGCATCAGGCGCTGGTCTTCACCGCACAAACTGGCCGGGCCGGACATCCAGCAATGGGCGCCGAAGTTGATTTTGCCGTCCGCCAGCCGTTCGAGTTTCGCCGGGTTTTGCAGCTTCCAGTCCTGGCCACCGGCCTGAATGTCACCGCTGGCCAAACGTCCGCGCCAGTTGCCTTTGTCCAGATTGCCGTCGAGGCCCAGGGCCAGTTTCAGTTGCGGGCCTTGCAGGTCGAGTGTCAGTTTCTGGTTTTTGATATCGCCCTGACCGCTGGCCGTCAGCGTGCCCAGCGACGTGTCGCCGGTCTGAATGCCGCTGCCCTTGAAGTCGATTTTCGCCCGTTGCGCACTGTCGAGGGTCGCGTCGAGGTTCAGGCTTTGCAGGCGATTATCTTCGAACGCCAGTTGCGTGCCTTGCAGCCCGAGCTTGCCTTGCGGTGCCTTGAGCGTGCCGGCGACATCGACGCGACCATTGAGCTGGCCGCGCAGTTGCGGCCACAGCTGCGCCAGGCGCGACAGCTTGATGTCGATCTGGCCGGCGAGTTTCTGTTGCAGGCTGCCCTTGCCGGTGATGCTGTTGTCACCGAGGCGGATTTGCAGCGCGCTGAGGTTCCATTGCTCGCCGCTGCCATCGGCCTTGGCTTGCAGGATGGCCGGCTGGCCACGCAGTTTGCCCTTCAGATCAAGGTCCGCGTTCAGGCTGAGTTTTTCATTCTTCATCTCGCCTTTACTGCGCAACGGTCCGGCCAGGGTGCCCGGCAATTCCGCGACCCAGTACGCCGGGTTGATCGCCGAGAGGTCCAGCGCGGTGTCCCAGGCAATGCCATCGGCAAATTGCAGGTTCAGGTGGCCTTCGGCCTTGCCCTGCCCGGCTTCGAGCTGGATTTGTTGCAGGTAGATTTTCGTCAGGTCGCCGGCGAACGGGCTGCTCAGGCTGAACGCCCCGGCCGGGCCATCCAGTGCAGCCTTGAAGTTGCCGAGGTATTTGCCGTCGGTGTAGGAGACTTCGCCGTTGAAGCTGCGCAACGCCACTTCAGGTTCGTCGATCAGCGGATAGAGCCGGTGCCAGGGGAAATCCAGCCAGTCGATTTTCGCCGTGGCGTTCAGGCCTTTACTCCAGTCCAGAACACCCGTGAGTTTGAGACTTTGCTTGTCGTTGGCGGTCAGGTCCAGCGCAGCGATCTGTGCGCCGTTGGCGTCGACTTTACCTTGCAGCATCAGTGCAACCGGGCCTTGCTCAGCGGGCAGCGTGGCGTTGCCGCGCAACTGGTAGCCGTTTTTCAGGTCGCCGTCGCCGGTCAGTTCAAGCTGATTGAGTTGCAGGGTGTCTGGCAGGTCCGCACTGGGTTTGAAGCCGTCGGCGGTGATCCGCACCTTGGCCGGCAAGTTGTCCACCAGCGGCTGCAACTCGCCGCTCAGTTGGCCGTTCAGGTAACCGCTGCTGTCGGCGGTGAGCTTCAGGGTTTTCAGCAGGTCGCCGTTGATTTTCAGCGCCAGCGCCCAGGGCTCGGGCGCCGGCAGGGTCAGTTTGCCCTCAGCCTTGAGCGGCCAGTTGCCGTTGGGTTGCAGGAGGCCGGACAGATTCAGGCTTAGGTCGTCGCGTTGCAGTTGCACCGAGTCGATCTGCATCCCCTGCTCGGTCCAGTGCGCCGCCAGTTGCAGGCCTTTGAGTTCTTCGCTGCCGTTGAACAGCAAGCTGCCGACCTGCACGTCGCCCAGCTCGATGGCCAGTGGCAATTTCAGATCCGGCAAGGTGATCGGTCCGCTGCTCTGCTCTTCAGGACCCGGCGGAAATTGCAGGCTGACCTGATCGGCTTTCAGTTGCTCGATGCACAGGGTCATGCGCGTCAGGCACAACGGCGACCAGGCGAAAATCACCTTGCTCAGCTCAACCCGGCTGGTGTCCTGCTGCCAGACCAGATGATCGGCGCTCCACTGACCACCCAAACGGCCCTGGAAATTCTCGACCGTCAAACCCGGCACAAAGCCGAGCGCCCAGCGGCTGCCCGTCGCGGTGCCCAGCACCGTGGTCACGGTCAGCAGCACCAGCATCAACAGCGCCAGAATCGTCAGCAGCGTTACTTTCAAACCACGCTTCACAGCTCAGGCCCCATGGAAAAGTGCAGTCGTATGCCGCCGTCGTCGTCCATCGCGTGGGCCAGGTCGAGGCGAATCGGCCCCACCGGTGACACCCAGCGCACGCCGATACCGACGCCGGTCTTGAGATCAGGCAGTTCGAGT
>NZ_JAGYFX010000160.1:0-9003 GCF_019946615.1 Pseudomonas sp. BF-R-01 | reverse complement strand
GCCCAGATCGGTGTGCCATCGGCCAGCCAACCGGCAACCCCACCCTGACGCGACGATGGATCCTGATCACCCAACCAGCTCCAGGTTTTCACCCGCAACCGACCACCGAGTTCGCCCACGACATTGCCGTCGGCGGCATTCAACACCACATCCAGCAACACTCGCCGTGCCTGATCCTGCGCGGGCATCACGGCCAGCACTTTAAGCAATTCAGCCACCGACACTCGCGTGGATGGCTGCAATGAAGGCAAGTCCAGCAACCACTCCGGTGCCTGCCGTGCCTGCCAATACGTGCGCCAATCCGCGCCAGCAATGCCCAACCGCGCAGGCTCGAAGTACAAGCCACACGACTTCACCAGCGCCTGATCACGCTCGATCTTGCCGCCTGCGGTGCAGCAATAGACTTCTTCTTTCGACTGCCCGCGACACTCATACGCGGGCTCACGGGCGCCGGTATCCACCAGCCAGCCGTACACAAACAACTTCCACAGACTGCCCAATGGCGTTTGCAAATCCGAAGGCAACGGTTCGCGAGCAATCACCTGCGTCCGGCTCAGCGACAGCAATTCACCCTTGAACCCCAGACGCAGCGGCTCGTCCTGCGCCGTCGCCAGCGCAGGGATCAAACACAGCAGCCACCAAAGCAAACGCCGGGTCATGTCAGTTGACCGTGACCTGACCAAGCGCCGGTTTCTGTTCCTGGGCCTGATGCTGTGGCGCGTAGACCTGAGTGAAACGCACTGGCGGCAGGTTGAACTGGCCTTTCTGCGAGAAGCGCACCAGGTGACGCAGGCGCAATTCGCCGCTCAAGGCATCCACCGGAATCGCGTAAGCCATCTGCCCCGGCTCAAAGCGCGCCTTCTCCAGCGCCGTCGGCTCAGTGCCGGCCTTGCCCATCAACTTGATGCCCCACGTGGTGCGCTCGACATCCGCGCCCGGCGGCAGCGGTACTTCGATCATGCCGTAGCGCAGCGGTTTCGCGGCTTTGCTGGTGATGATCACTTCGTCCAGATACAGGCTGTCGCTGGACAACGGCTTGGTGCCCACCGATTCCAGTTTGAAGGTGAAGGCTTCATCACCCGGCACCAGACGCGACAAGCGACGGGTGATGGTCACCGCCATCGGATCAACCGGCGGTTGTTTAGTCTGGAAACTCAACGCGGCACGTAACGGGCGCTCTTGCGTCCCGGTCAGCGCCAGCACTGCCGGCACCGACGAAGCGCCCTGCCACGTCCAATACATCTCACCGGTATCACCGTATTTTTTCTTCCAGCCTTCACCCGGTGCCAGTGCGATGGTGGGCGAAGCCTGCTCGATGCTGCGTTGCAACCAGGTCAGCGCCAATGCGCGTTCCAGGGTCGATTGCTGTGGCAACAACCGTTGCAACAACGCTTGCGCATGAGCCTGATCGAAGCTCTGCAGCGACAGGTTCAAGGCTTCGGCAAACGGCTGCGAACTGACGGCCAGACGCTGCTGCGCGTCGGCCAGTTGTCGATTGAAAGCATCCGGCAAAGTGACCTTCGACTGCTTCGCCAAAGAAGCGGTCAACGCACGCGCCGCCGCCAGACCCAACGCCGAATCCGGATCGCTCATGACAATACTGTCTTCACCATCCTCCATCAGCGTCGCGGCATTGCCCTCACCCGCTTTCGCCAGATCATCCATCAAACCACTGAGCAACGTGTTGACCGGCAATTGCATCTGCTTGGCGAACGACAGGATCAACGCACGCTGCAACAGCGGCGTGTTTTTCGCCTGCTTCGAATAGACCTCCAGCACCCGCTGCCAATGCTCCGGCGGCAGGCTCAGTTCCAGTGCTTTGCTGGCGTGCCAGTCGGCGTAATAGGCGTACGCGGTGAGGAACGCGTCCGGCTCACCGTCCATGCCCCACCAGGTGAAACTCGCCGATGGCCCGGCCATTTGCACCAGGCGCAGACGGCTGTTCTGCATGATCAGGCGCAAGCGATCGCGGATCTGCGGGTTCGACGACAAGGTCGGGTACGCAATGCTCAACGGCAACAAACGACTGGCCGTCTGCTCGACGCCGCCGTACGGATAGCTGAGCAAATCATCCAGTGCCGAACGGAACAGCGCTTGCGGGCTGTCATCCAGACGCAGGCGAATGTCCGTCGCATCTGCCGGCAAGGTCAGCGGCGTATCACCGCTGGCCACGTCCAGGCTTTGACTCTGCGTAACGAGCCAACCTTCGCCGGTCGCGGTCAGACGCACGGCCAGGGCGTCAGCGGTTTTGCCGTCCTGCACCAACTCGGCGGTCCACTCGCCACTGGCCAAGTCGAACGCCGGGAGCGCGATGTAATTGATGCCGTTGTTCAGCGTCACGGGCACGCGCTGTTCGGCGCCTGCGTAATGAATCACCAGCTCAGCTTTGACCGGTTTTTCCGCCTGACTGAAGGCGAACACGCCGAGATTCGGTTTGTCGCCACTGCGGAATTTGGTCGGGCCGCTCCACTTCAGGTACAGCGGTTTTTCCGAGCGCAGGAATTGCTTTTTCTGCCCGACCTGACCGTCATCGGCGATGGCTCGCGCGGTGATGCGCCAGCGGGTCAGCGAGTCCGGCATCTTGAAGGTGAAGCGGGTTTTGCCGTTGGCGTCGGTGATCAATTCCGGCTGCCACGCGGCGGTGTCGACGTCTTCACGACGCGGCCGCTCCAGCACTTTCACACCACGTTCGCTGCGATTGGCTTTGCCCGGTGCACCGGGGCTGCCCGGCAACGCAACGTCGTAGCTGATGAACGACAGACTGGCGCTGGTGCGCACGTTGTTGCGGCGCGGATGGTAGAAGAACTGGTCGATGGTCGGCGCCACTTCCGGTTGCAGCGCGTAGACCATTTCGTCGACGACGCTGACCGTCAGGTGCGCCGGAATCGGCTTGCCGGCGAACTGCGTTGTCAGGTCCACGGACACCGTATCGCCCGGCTGATACACCTCTTTATCGGTGACGATGGCAACGTCGATCTGCGGCGCAACCACCTTGATGCCAGCGTTCTGGAAGCTGTACTGACCGCCCTTGGTGTAGAGCACGGAGAAGGTCAGGTTCGGCGCGAAATTGTCCTTCACCGGAATGCGCGCGCGGTATTGGGTGTCGCTGAGTTTTTCCATTTTCAGCCAGTCGCCGCCCTTTGACATCAACGCCGTGGCCTCGACCTTGTCGCGTTCCAGCGACAGCAAGGCATCGCTGACAGGCTCAGGGAAAGTGATCAGCGCGAGGGCTTCGTCGCCTGCCTTGTACTCGGGTTTATCGAGGACGATTTCCACGGTGCCGGGCACGGCTTTGACGCCATCGCCAGTGACCGAATGCCCGGTCGCACCGACCACGCGACCATGGTCATCCTTCAACGTCAGGTTGTAAGTCCCCGGACGTTCGAAGGCCAAGGTGAAGCCTTTATCGCTTGCTGCCAGTTTACCTTCGCCCGTGGTCTGATCTTCCAGACGCACCCAGCTGTAGCCGCTCGGCGTGACCGCTTTGCTTTGCTCGCTGCCACCCTCATTCAGGTAGCTGAATGCAACCTTGTCGCCCACCGCACTGAAGCGCTGCGGTGCGTTCAAGCGGAAACTCGCGGCGCCACGGTCGATGAGGATTTCCTTGGTGGTCTTGACCCGATACGCCGCGCCATCGCTGGCGAAAACGGTGAGCATGTAACGGCTCGGTTTCTCGGCGGCGGGCAGGTCGAGGGTCGCGTTGCCTTTGGAGTCGGTGGTCAGTTCGGTACTGGTCAGCTCCACCGGGAACTGCCCCAGGTATTGCAGCTCGTTATCGACCATCGACAGTTGCTGGGCGCGCAGGCTCAGGCTCAACTTGGCATTCGCGACGGGTTTGCCGTCCGGGTACAACAGCACGAGACTGCCTTTCACCGGTTCGCCAGTGCGGTAATCCTGCTTGGCCAGGTTCAGCGAAATCTCGAAGTGCGGCTTGATGTATTCAGCCACGCGGAAGGCGCTGCTGTAGGCCTGATCCTTGTAGCTGAAACGCAGTTCATAACCGCCCGCGACCGCGTTGTCCGGCAGCTGAAAACGACCTTGTGTGCCGGCCTTGGAATCGAGTTTCAGCGCCAGCGTTTGCAGCGCGGTGCCGGTGGCATCGAGCACCGTGACATTCACATCAGCCGCCGTCGGCAACACCGAGTCACGAGCGTTCTTGAACTCGCGACCGACGATTTTCAGCGACACCCAATCCCCCGGCCGATACAGCGGCCGGTCCGTAAACGCATAGAGTTTGGTGTCGTAGATTTCGCTGTCGTAATAGAAGTTCTCGGAGACAAACACCCCGCCCTCTTCGTCCTCGCCGATCACGAACGAACGCTCCGGGCTGACGTGTTTCAGGCGCAGCAAACCATCAGCATCGGTGGCACCGCTGCTCATCACGCCGAGGCCATCGGTCCACAGCACATTAACCTTCGGCACCGAACTGCCTTCGTGTTTACGCGCCGCCCAGACCAGCAGTTCATCACCGGCAATCTTGCTCACGGCCACGGTGTTGGAAACAAAGACCATGGTGGTCGCACGGTACTTGCCGATCAGCGCTTCCACCAGGTACAGGCCCGGCTTCAGGTTGCCCAACGGGACGTACACATTGCCCGGCGCGACAGTGACGAACTCGCTGGACGAACCGGCGAGGTTCACGCCCTCAGGCGGCTGGATCGGTTTGGCTTGCCACAGTGGATAACGGAACTGACTGACCACTGGCAGGCCCGGGATCAGGCCGAATTGCGGCTGCGCGTCGTAAGGCGTTGGCGCGGCGATGGCAGTGCCCATCTTCAGTTCCGGCACTTCCTCGGTGACTTGTTTACGCGACTCGTAGGAAAACGCCCGCTGCATCACGCGACGGGATTTGCGGTACCAGTTGTCCCACAGGTACGCGAGGGTGTTCGACAGGCCTTCACCCTTGAACTGACCGTCGCTGACCACGCGGTGCAGGTTCTTCTGGCGCTTGAGGAAATCCAGCGGTTTGTCGATGCGGTACACACGAATGTCCGCACCGCCGTAAGGCTCCATGCGGAAACGACGATAGTCACGGCCCGGTGCTTCGAGGCGCACCATTGCCTGTTCGTCGCTGGCAAAACTGCTGTCCGCCAGCAGGAAAAAGCTTTCGCCGGCCACCGGCGTGTAGCCGCTCGGTTCGACGGTGTCTTCGGCATTCACTGCCGAAAAAGGCAGGACCAATACCAACAGTAGAGACAGAAAACGCAGCATGCGGGCACCGGTCATTGGGAGAGAAAGTTCAGTCGATAGACGCCGATGAAGTTGGGGTTGGCTGCGTCGGGTATCCATCGGGTGTCCTTCCATGTCATGAGTTGCTGCAGGCTCGCGGAACGCATGCCGTTGTCAGTGGGGGTGGTGGTGCCGGTGTGATAGGCGATGTAGCGGCCCATCCAGATCATCAGGTGCTGGTCGTCGCCCTGATCGAAAAACATCAGGTCGCCGGGCCGGGCTTGCGCCAGGTCGCGGCCAACCAGATGGCTGTTGAACTGAATCAGTTTGATCGCGTTGACGTATGGCCCGACCTTGCCGCCGCCCTGCTGCCATTGCTGGGCGAGACCGCGTTGCGCCTCGCTCAGTTGCAGCTCCGGCGGCAGGTAGCGGTTGGACAGGCCATTGCTGCGCAGCCATTTGTCGTCATGGACTTTCAGCGCTTCGTTGGCGGCAAAACGCACCAGCCCGGCGCAGTCCTGCTGATACCAACGCGGGCTCGGGCCCTGGGTCAGTTGCTCCTGGGCGATGCGCACGAACCAGGCGCGGAACACCTGGGATTGCTGCAGGTCGAGCGGCGCGGCGTCACTGGCAAATACCCGACTGCCCAGCAACATCGCCAGCAGGCCGAGGCCTCGGATAAGTGCGGTCACAGCGCTTTCCATTCCAGCGGCAGCCATTGCCAATGGCCGTCGGGCTCGCTGCCTTCCGGCAACGTCAGCGCGTATTTGCCGTAGCCGCCGAGCTTGCGCAGTTTCGGGATCAGGTAAGTTTGCGCGGCGTTGTAGAACACCGGTTCCATGTCCTGCGGCAGGCTGTCGAGGGTTTCCTGTTGCATCAGCTGCGCCATGGAATCCGGGCCGAAGTAGACCGGCATCAACAGGTCTTTCGGCACCACGTCGGCCATTGGCGGGAAGCGTTTGTCGAGGGTGCCGAGGGCTTTGTCCACGAGTTTGTCGTCGAGGGAGAACAGCAGCGTCGAACCGTGGCGCGCCAGGCTCACGCGCATGAAGGCCTTGCCGGTGATGGCGTTCGGGTCCTCGGCGTCCTTGGCTTTGTAAGGACCGAAATTGGAACTGACCTGACGCTGCCACTGGTGGTTTTCACCTTCCTGCTTCTCGACCACCGGGAACGCGTGTTCTTCGACGTTGCCTTCGTAGGCGCCGACCATCGAGCTGAACAAGCTGCCCAGGTCACCGTCGAGTTTGGCGCTGTCGTCGTCATTCAGACTGGCCACCAGCAGCGGCGTGTACAGCCGAGAATCGGCGTACCAGCACAGGCCGGCGGCACCGGCCATGTGCTCGGTCAGCGCCTGGGCCACGGTTTCTTCGGCACCGAGTTTCACCAGCAACGGCTTCTGTTGTTCGGCGGCGAGCGGCAAGGCCACGCAAGCACTGGCGCCCATCGGCATGGCTTGCCAGATCGGTTTGAAATCGAAGTCCGGCTGGTTTTCCAGTTCGTCCATGGCGAGGAAGCTGTGCCAGCCCTTGTCGTCCATGTCGAAACGCAGGCCGGCGAAGTTCGGGATGAACCGCTGGTAACCCATGGCCAGTACGCTGGAATTGACCGACAGGCGCTGTTTCACTTCCGGCGCGCGCAGTGGCAGACCGAAGGCTTCGGGGAAGAGTTTCTGACCGCCGAGCAATGCTTCCAGCGATTGAGTCGAAACCATCCCAGGCTCATCGATCGGGCCATTACTGTTGTCGTACAGTTTCGAAGGATTGGACAGCACCACCAGCTTGTCGCCATGAGAGGCAAACAGCAGCGCCTTGCTGTTGTTGTAGGTGAGCTGATACAGCGGCACCGTCTCGCCGGCGACCTTGATGTCACCGAGTTGCGTCAGCTGCGAATCATCCAGCGCTACTTTGACCAGCGGCTCCAGCACCTTGGCCAGACCACCGCGATCCATCACCAACAAAAAGTCTTTCAGGCGACCATCCGCCCCGCGCCACAACGCGACATCCGCCGGTTGATCGAAAAGCTGCTCGATCAGGCTGTCCTGCAACTTCAGGTCATGTTCGTAGATGATCCGCCGCAGACTGCCGATCAAGCCGAGGCGATCGGCATGGGCTTCGTAATAGAAGACGAAATCTTCGGTCAGGGTTTCCTTGAGGAACGGCACCGCCAGCAAGTCCTTGGGCAATTGGCTCAAGGAGCGGGTTTCAAGCAGACCGTCCGGGCGGCTCATGCCCAGTTTGTCACTGGCCAATTGCGCCGCCGGCGCCTTGGGTTTGTGCATGAACCAGCCAAGTCCGGCCGCCACGCCAGCCACCAGGATCAGCCCGCCCAACAGCAACGGCCAGCGCCGGGAAGGTTTGGCAGCAGGTGCGTCAGCAGCCGGGGTAACAGTGTTATCGCTCATGTTCACAACGCCCAGTTCATCCGTGGTGCGGGATGCTTAATAGTTGAAAGTCTTGACCAGCAGCAGGTCACCGATCGCGCGCAGGGGCACGATGAAGGTCTCGCGTTTTTCGTCGACGGTGTTTTCGTTCAGCACCAGGTTGATCTGCGAGGTGATCACCTCGTTCTGGTTGCTGGTCTCATCGAAGTTATAGCCGCCGCTGCCGAAGTTGCCCCAATAGTTCACGTAAACCAGATAGGTGCCATGCAGTGGCGCGGTCATGGTGAACATTTCCGGGCCGGGGCCGTCGACGCCGTCCGGGTCGAGGCCGCCGCCGTTGCTCATCGCCGGGCGAGCCCAGAACGCATGTTGGCCGTCGGGGGTAATGATGTGCAGGTCGAGTTCGGCTTTCGGATCGTCCCAACCCAGCACCACGCGAATCCGCGCCGGGGTACGCAGGTTGTTGGCTTCATAGAATTGGACACGCTTGAGGGACTGGCCTTCGGCGCTGCGCACTTCGACGCTGTTGGAGCCTGCGCCAAACGCATACGGCCGGGCGAAACGCCCCTGGTCGTCGGTGTACAGGTTCAGAGGATTGCCGTTGACCGCCAGCGTGTGCGGCCCGCGCTGAGTGCCGATGGCCTTGAGCTGGCCTTCGATCATCGTGCGATTGCGCTGCACGCCCCGGTCGATGGGCGGCGTCGGGTAGGCGACTTGCGGGTTTTCGCTGCGATCGAGCAGGCCGTTGTAGCGCCAGCCGCCCACCGGTTCCGACAGTTCGGCTGTCGGCTCGGCCCAGGCTGCGGTCGCGCAGACCCACCCCATCAGCAATAGAAGAAATGAACGCATGTGATGCCTCCTGCCATGCATAACGAAACCTTGCGCCTGATCCTCGGCGCGTTACAGATCCAAATACTGCGTTTCGTCAGAAAGACCCGTGACTATTGGGTCGTAGAAGGCGCGAAGGTTAGCCATTTGGCGGGTTTTTAACAATCGGATACATCTTGAATTGCGGTAGGGATCACGGTGTTTGTTGGATGTGGGCTGAATAATCCTCGTCATTGCAGTAGTGCTGTTACCTGAGAACGCAGTTAGCGGGGGTGGTCCTGCGGGTGTATCCGGCACCTTGTGGGAGCGGGCTTGCTCGCGAAGGCTGTGTGTCTGGTGACGAGTTTTTTGATGGTGTACATATCCATTACTGGGGTAGCGGCGGCTATTGGTTCCGCCCTTACGGCGGGTTACTTGGAAAAGCGCCAAGTAACCAAGCGCCCGCGCCCCTGACGTACGGTGCCTCGCTAAGGCTCGGCATACCCTCGCTCCGGTCCTGCTCCGTGGGCCCGCCGCCATCGGCCATCCATGGCCGGGGGCGGCTAACCCGGCATCCATGCCGGGTTGCCCACTGCGCAGAACCTCCACTCGGCCTTCCGACGGGGCAGATCAAGATCAAAAGCCAA
>NZ_JAGYFX010000016.1:0-80667 GCF_019946615.1 Pseudomonas sp. BF-R-01 | reverse complement strand
AGATCGCCATCGCCGGCAAGCCGGCTCCTACAGAGAACGTGTGAAGTTATTTGCTATTGGTCAGCGTGTTGTAGCTGGTCATCAGGTTGCGGTAGTCCGGGATGTGGTTGGAGAACAGGGTCGCCAGGCCTTCCACGTCGTTGCGCCAGTCGCGATGCAGCTCGCAGGCCAGGCCGAACCAGGTCATCAATTGCGCGCCGGAAGACGACATGCGGTCCCAGGCCGATTGGCGGGTCAGCTCGTTGAACGTGCCGGAAGCGTCCGTCACCACAAACACGTCAAAACCTTCCGCCAGTGCCGACAGCGCCGGGAATGCCACGCACACCTCGGTCACCACGCCAGCGATGATCAGTTGCTTCTTGCCGGTGGCCTTGATCGCCTTGACGAAGTCTTCGTTGTCCCAGGCATTGATCTGGCCAGGACGGGCAATGTAAGGCGCATCCGGAAACAGCGCTTTGAGCTCGGGCACCAGCGGGCCGTTGGGGCCGGTTTCGAAACTGGTGGTGAGGATGGTCGGCAATTTGAAGTACTTGGCCAGGTCGGCCAGGGCCAGCACGTTGTTCTTGAAACGGTCCGGTTCGATGTCCCGCACCAGAGACAGCAGGCCAGCCTGATGATCCACCAACAGAACGGCGGCGTTATCCTTGTCGAGACGTTTGTAAGAAGTAGTCATGGGGTCATCCTCGGTTTTAATCGATGCCGAACAGTTCGGCGTGGGGGTGTTTTGATTGATCATTCAGACGCGGCCAGACAAGCGTAGTCAGTCAAGCCTGGCGCGGTGCAACCATCTATCCGTGTATCAACCGCTCATCCGTCCAAACCGGCCCGATTGAAAATCGGCAAAGGCCTGGTGAATCTCTTGCTCGCTGTTCATCACGAACGGGCCGTGGCCGACGATGGGTTCGTCGATCGGCTCGCCGCTGAGCAGCAACACGACGGCGTCGTTATTGGCTTCCAGGCTGAGCTGGTGACCGTTGCGTTCGAACAACGCCAACTGCCCTTCGCGCACCAGTTCCAGGCCGTTGACCTGAACCGTGCCACGCAGCACCACCAGTGCGGTGTTGCGACCTTCATGCAGATCGAGGGTCAGCAACTTGCCGCCGTTGAGGCGCAAGTCCCAGACATCGACCGGGGTGAATGTCCGCGCCGGGCCGGTGTGGCCGTCGAATTCGCCAGCGATCAGGCGCAGGCTGCCGGCCTCGTCCTTGAGCGGGATGCTCGGAATGTCACCGTCGAGAATCGTCTGGTAACCGGCGTCGGCCATTTTGTCTTTGGCCGGCAGGTTGACCCACAGCTGGACCATTTCCAGGGTGCCGCCGGTTTTGGCGAAGCCTTCGGAGTGGAACTCTTCGTGGAGAATCCCCGAGGCGGCAGTCATCCATTGCACATCGCCCGGGCCGATCTTGCCGCCGCTGCCGGTGGAGTCGCGGTGCTCCAGTTCGCCCTTATAAACGATAGTCACGGTTTCGAAACCGCGGTGCGGATGCTGACCAACGCCACGACGCTCGGTGGTCGGGGTGAATTCAGCAGGGCCGGCGTGATCCAGCAGCAAAAACGGGCTGATGTGTTTGCCCAGGTTGTCGTAGGAAAACAGCGTACGAACCGGAAAACCGTCGCCGACCCAATGGGTCCGTGGGCTGGTGTAGATGCCGATGATGTTTTTCATGCTGCCTCCGAAATCTGTGGTTTGACGCGATGGACAAAGCTTAAAACCGAACCCTTTGGTGCGCTAGACTGCAAAAATCAGCCTTAGCGTTCTATATGGAGAACGATGGTGGAAGACCTCAACACCCTCTACTACTTCACCCAAGTGGTGGAACATCAGGGTTTCGCTGCGGCCGGGCGGGCGCTGGACATGCCCAAATCGAAGCTCAGTCGACGCATCGCCGAGCTCGAAGAGCGCCTCGGTGTACGTCTGTTGCACCGCACCAGCCGGCATTGTTCGCTGACCGAAATCGGCCAGGCGTATTACCAGCGTTGCCTGGCCATGCGCGTGGAAGCGGAAAGCGCCGCCGAACTGATCGAGCGCAACCGCTCCGAACCGCAAGGCCTGGTGCGCATCAGTTGCCCGACCGCGTTGCTCAACTCCTGGGTCGGGCCGATGCTGACCCGCTACATGCTCAAATACCCGCTGGTGGAGTTGTTCATCGAGAGCACCAACCGCCGGGTCGACCTGATCCACGAGGGTTTCGACATTGCCTTGCGCGTGCGCTTTCCGCCGCTGGAGAACACCGACATGGTGATGAAGGTGCTGGGCAACAGTACCCAATGCCTGGTGGGCAGCCCGGCCTTTGCCGAACGCTTGTCGACACCCGCTTCCCCGGCCGACCTCAGCGGTTTGCCCAGCGTGCATTGGGGTGCGGCGCAGCGTGAGTATCAGTGGGAATTGTTCGGTGCGAACGGCGCCAGCGCGCTGATTCGACACGCGCCACGCATGGTCACCGATGACTTGCTGGCCCTGCGCCACGCGGTGCTCGCGGGGATTGGCGTCGCGCACCTGCCCAGCGTGGTGGTGCGCGATGACATTGCCGCCGGACGCCTCGTCGAACTGGTGCCGGGCTGGGCGCCCAAGTGCGGGATCGTCCATGCAATTTTCCCCTCTCGCCGTGGGTTGCTGCCGTCGGTGCGGACGTTGATTGACTTTCTCGGTGAGGAATTCACCCACAGCGACATCGCCTAGCCCTTTTTTTGCCGACACGGACGAACCTGTAGGAGCGAGCTTGCTCGCGAAAAACGTGAGAGCTCCGCGGGGTGTCAGACTGGCTGCGTTACCGTTGACCTCCATCGCGAGCAGGCTCGCTCCTACAGCGCCGATGAGTGGGGGCTGGCGGAGTATTTATTTCGGACATAATATTAGCGCAGATTACAACCATAATATCTGCGCCCGTCCGAGGACACTGAACATGCAAAGCCCCAACCGAGAAGCCACCCTCGCCCAATGGATCGTTCAGGAAGACGCCATGCGCGCACGTCTGGCCGGGCCCGGCAGCCTGTCGCTGGCCGAGGTCAGCGCGCTGTCGCCGGCCGAGTTCTTCGAGGGCATCGGCAACGGTGAACTGCCCTCGCCGCCGATTGGCACGCTGATGGACTTCATCCCTATGGAATGGTCGGCCGGGCTGTTCATCTTCCAGGGCACGCCGGACGCCCGGCATTACAACCCGCTGGGCAGCGTGCATGGTGGCTATGCGGCGACCTTGCTGGATTCGTGCATGGGCTGCGCGATTCATACGCAGCTGAAAAAGGGCCAGGGGTATACGACGCTGGATCTGCGCATCAGTTATGTCCGCGCGTTGACCGGCGTCAGCGGACCGGTGCGGGCCGAGGGCAAGATTGTGCACCTGGGGCGTTCGACGGCGCTGGCCGAGGGGCGGATTTATGATGTGGATGGGCGGTTGTATGCGACGGGGTCGACGACTTGCATGATTCTTGAGGCTCGCGGATAAGATCCGAAACCGAGTCGCGGCCTTCGCGGGCAAGCCTCGCTCCTACAGAAACAGTGTACCCCCCTGTAGGAGCGAGGCTTGCCCGCGAAGGGGCCAGACCGGACACCATCAATTTCGTAGACATCCCACTATTCATGACTTGCGGTAAACATTGCTTTGCCCATCCAGCGGTTTTTCTCAAGGATGCAGGCACGGATACTCGTGCCCATTCCCACTGCAACCCCTGGAGTCATTGATGTCTATTCCCGCATTCGGTCTTGGTACGTTTCGCTTGCAAGGCCAGGTGGTCATTGATTCGGTGAGCACTGGCCTGGAACTGGGCTACCGCGCCATCGATACCGCGCAAATCTACGAGAACGAAGCCGAGGTCGGCGAGGCCATCGCGGCCAGCGGCATTGCCCGTGAAGAGCTGTTCATCACCAGCAAGATCTGGGTCGCCAACTTCGCCAAGGACCGCTTGATCGACAGCCTCAAAGAGAGCCTGCAAAAACTGCAGACCGACTACCTCGACCTGACGCTGATCCACTGGCCATCACCGGAAAACCAGGTGCCGGTCGAAGAATTCATGGGCGCGTTGCTCGAGGCCAAAAAACTCGGATTGACCCGGCAGATCGGCGTCTCCAACTTCACCGTCGACCTGATGAAGCAAGCCATCGCCGCCGTTGGTGCCGAGCACATCGCCACCAACCAGATCGAATTGCACCCGTACCTGCAAAACCGCAAGGTCGTCGAGTTCGCGCAGAACCAGGACATCCAGATCACCTCCTACATGACCCTGGCATACGGCGAAGTGCTGAAAGACCCGGTCATCCAGCAGATTGCCGAGCGCCTGCAAGCAACGCCTGCGCAAGTCACCCTGGCCTGGGCCATGCAATCGGGTTACGCGGTGATCCCGTCATCCACCAAACGCGCCAACCTGGAAAGCAACCTCAAGGCCTGCGCCCTGACCCTGAGCGACGCCGACATGGCGCTGATCGCCGGCCTTGAGCGCGCCCACCGCCTGACCAGCCCCAAAGGCATCGCGCCGAACTGGGATTAAGCGTCAACCCTGCGCCAGGCGTCGGTCGAGGCACGTCATGGCCTGCAGCAACTGAACGACGGCTTCGTCGATCAGCCCTGCACGGCCATCACCGCAGGCGCGCTCGAGGTCCTCGCAGCATTTGACCAGACCGTCCGCCCGTACCATCAGCGCCCCGCCCTTGATGCGGTGCGCCAACGTGCGCAGGGCATACTGTTCGCCACTGGCATGGGCCTTGAGCAACTCATCCCGATCCGTGCGATTGGTCGCGGCCAGGTCGCTCAACAGTTGATTGATCAGCTCGTCGTCCTTGCCGACGTAGCGCTCCAGACCGCTCAAGTCGATGTCGGCGGTTGAGGGTGTTTCGATTTCGAGGGGCGGCACCGCGCCATCGGCAAACCTGGACGCCAACCAGACGCCCAGATCCGCCAGGCGGATCGGTTTGAACAGGCAGTCGTCCATCCCCGCTTCCAGGCAACGGGCCTTCTCCTCGGGCTGCGCATTGGCGGTCAACCCCAGAATCAGGATCGGTTGCAATCCCTGAGTCCGCTCTTCATCGCGGATGGCCCCGGCCAACTCATAACCGCTGAGCACCGGCATGTTGCAGTCGGTAATCAGCACTTCAACATCATACTCGCGCCATCGATCAAGACCTTGCTGGCCATCCTCGGCGTCCATCACCCGGTGGCCCAGGTAGCTCAACTGCCGTGAGAGCAGCAATCGATTGGCCGGGTAATCATCGACCACCAGAATGGTCAGCGGCCGGGTCTGCGCCTGTTCCTCAAGGTCAGGTAACTCACTGGACGGCAACGGTTGCAACGCGGGCAGATCCAGACAGACATCAATCCGCGTGCCCTTCCCCAACACGCTGGCAAGCTGCAATTGACCGCCCATCATTTCGCACAACGTGCGGCTGATCACCAGCCCCAGACCTGAGCCGTTTCGACCTGTTTGCTGGCTGTTTTGCGCCTGCACAAACGGGCTGAACAGTCGCTGCCGATCGAACTCGCTGATACCGATGCCGGTGTCTTCAATGCGCACCGAGACCGCCAGTTGCCCGGCCGCACGGGGCTCGACCCGCAGCGTCAGGCGCACTTCACCTTCTTGGGTGAACTTGATCGCGTTGCTCAGCAGATTGGACAGCACCTGCTTGAAGCGCGTGGGGTCGATCAACACGTCGGCGTCGCTGTGCTCGCCAAGGTCGACGCGCCACTCCAGGTTCTTCTGCCGGGCCAGGCCTTCAAACACCCGGCACACCGATTCGACCAGCGTGCGCAGGTTGGCCCGTTCCGGCGTCAGGGACAAATGCCCGGACTCGATGCGGGCGATGTCCAGGATGTCGCCAATCAACGCCAGCAATTGTTGCCCGGCATTGGCCGCCACCTCGATGGCCGAGCGGTCGGTGACGCCTTCATCCGCTCGCTTCAGCGCCAATTCGAGCATGCCAAGCAGCGCATTCATCGGCGTGCGGATCTCATGGCTCATGGTCGCCAGAAACGTAGTCTTGGCACGGTTCGCCTCATCCGCCGCGTCCTTGGCGTCCTGCAGTTGTCTGAGCAATTGCTGACGCAGGCGGATCTGCCGGCGCTGCCAGGCGATCCAGGCCAGCGCCAACAACAGCAAGGCGCCGGCACCGACAAAGGCCTGGAGAATGTCCTGCCGGTGACGCAGCCAGAAGCTCTGTTCAACCATCAGGTCATTGCGCCAATAACCGGTCATTTCATCGATTTCTTCAGGGGAGATACTCAGCAGCGCCTTGTCGAGGATCGAATGCAGCTCAACAGCCTCGCGACCGGTCGCCAGGGTGCTGCGGGCCGGATCGGTGCCGACGGTGCTGGTCACTTGCAGCCGGTCGCGGTATTGCCGGGAAATCATGATCCGGGCACCGATCAACGAGTTGATGGCGCCGTCCGTCCTGCCCTGGGCGACCATTTCCATCCCGTCTGCCGTCAACGGCGCAGTGACCAGTTCGACCTGCGGGAAATGCTGGCGAATGAATTCGCCGGCACTGTTGCCCTGGGTGATGGCCAGTTTTTTTCCCGCCATCTCATCCAGTGTCTGCGGGCTGTCGGATGCGATGCGGGTCACCAGCACATTCGGGCTGGTCAGAAACGGCCGGGTAAATCGCAGTTCTGTTTCACGCTCAATGCTGGGGCTGATCCCGGCGACCACGTCAACATGACCGCTCCTGATCCACTCGAACAATTCGGCCACTGACCGGGTTGGCTGAATGTCGAATTTCAAACCTGTACGCAAACTGATTTTCGCCAGCACATCGATGCTGATGCCCCGGTAATTGCCCCCGTCATCGACGAAGGAAATCGGCATGAGGTTTTGGTTGATCGCCACTCGCACGCGTGGATGATTATTGAGCCAGCGTTGCTCGGCGACACTGAAGTGCAGGGCTTGCGTACCGGCAATGGAAGCCCCGCTGCCGCCCCATCGCCGCAGGATATTCATTCGTTCATTGGTCGGGATCGCCGCCAGCGCCCGGTTGACGATGCGTTGCAACTGGAGGTTGTCGAGGTTCATCGCAAACGCAAAACGCCCGGACTCCATACGGGAGAAATCCGCCAGTTGAACGTTGTTGAGGTAATTTTTGCTGATCAGGTGATTGACGCTGATGGCGTCCCCCAGATAGGCGTCCGACTGACCAAACGCAACGGCGCCCACCGCGCCCAGCGTTGAAGGGAACAGCTGCACATTCGCCTTGGGATAAAAAGCCTGCACTTGTTGCTCGGGCAAATAGTGGTACAGCATCGCCAGCCGTTTACCGGCAAGGTCCGGGTCCAGTGGCAGGGATGAATCGGTGCGCGTGACCAGCACCGGTTGATCATCGGCATAGGCACTGGACATCCGCAGTTGTGGATCCTCGACCTCATAACGGTTGGCCGTTCCCAACAGGTCAGCCGCCCCTTCCTTGATCGCACGCACCGCCTCGTCCCGAGATGCGTAGCGCTGAACATCGATCTCAACGTTCAATAGCTGTTTGAGCAGCCCGGCATAGTCAGCCGTCAGCCCTTCGTAGTCGGTGCCGGTGGTGGTGATGTCGAAGGGCGGATAATCCGGTGCCGAGACGGCCAGCACCAGCCGGCCTTTCTGGCGCAGCACACGCGAATCGGCATCCGACAGTTTGACGTCGTAGCCGTCGACGCTGGAGCGTCCGAGCAGGGTCAGTGATTGCGGTTGGGCATAG
Organism: Pseudomonas sp. BF-R-01; assembly: GCF_019946615.1. Taxonomy (NCBI): domain Bacteria; kingdom Pseudomonadati; phylum Pseudomonadota; class Gammaproteobacteria; order Pseudomonadales; family Pseudomonadaceae; genus Pseudomonas; species Pseudomonas sp. BF-R-01. Next base: position 73,010 of record NZ_JAGYFX010000016.1, on the reverse strand, counting down.
GCAGTCGATACCCACAAACAGACCGGGAGTACGAGGGATATCAGCCAACGCAATTGCCGAGAGGTACTCACTCAAATCAGACCGTTACGCTGGGCGGTCTCTCTCAAGTGAACCTTGGACTCCACATTGAGTTTTTCCGTCAAACGGGTTTTGTAGGTGCTGATGGTCTTGTGGCTCAGGTTCAAGAGTTTGGCGATTTCCTTGTTGCTTAATCCCTCGGCCAGGTACCGGAATATGGTCAGTTCACGGTCGGAGAGCTTGTCGATCCTCTCCATCTCGCTGAGTTGCATTGTGCTCAACGACACCGAACTCGACGGCAACTTGGCGAAATAGGTGTAACCGGCCATCACCGCCAGCACTGCCTCGTGCAAATGCTTCAAGTCGTTGGCCTTGGAAACATAAGCCCTGGCGCTGGCACGCATGCAGCGGTCCTGATAAAACCTTGGATCTTGCCCGGTGAAAACCAGTACTCGACAACGCTCGTCACTGGCCTGAATGCGGGCCAACACTTCCAGCCCGCCGAGACGGGGCATCATCAGATCCAGCACCACCAGATCGGGTTGATGCTTACGGATCGCTGAAAAGACCTCGTTGCCGTTGGATACCTTATGAATCAGTTTGAATCCCAGCTGTGTAAGCAGCATCGCGACTGCAGTGCACACCACCGGATGATCGTCTGCTATTACCGCTGACTTCATGGCAACTCCCTGTGCAGATACAAGACGATTGGGTAATGAATGCCCATGGGGCAGCCCCCGGCTACACGCAGCAGCTGCGCGAAGACTCTTGCACGGAAACACGTGCCCGACTACCTGACAGAAATGACAGTACCGACGAACGGTAGCTGTGGATCAACGGTCGCCATCAGCCGTTGAATGCACGCCAGATCGGGTAACGCAGCATCGCTCACCTGAACCTTTTGCTGCCCGCAAGCCGGGGTCGGCGGCCCGTTATAGATCAAGGTCTGGTGAACCTGTGGGTGATCGAGGAAGAAGTCGCGCAGGTCCAGTGCCCCGTCCGCCAACGCGGCATTGATGACCACCAGGTCGAAAGGCACGCCGCCGTACTCGGTCAGGGTCAGCAGTTCGGCAAGGCTTTGCACGGGGGCCACGCGGTAATAGTCGAGCCGGTTGAACAGGCGCTCGATTCTCATCCGCTGAAAATGCTGCTCGTCGGCAATCAGGATACGTAACGCTTTGTTCGGCAACCGGGGCCCCCAGGAGGGTTTCAGATTCGTGAGGCCGCAAGGCTACGGAAGAGCCAACGAGCTTTCTGTAGGACTATTCCTAAAACCCGAGACATTTATTCCGTTGCCAGAGCGGATTCAACGCTATTCCGTCGTACTCGGACTCCAGAACGCCTGCACCACCAGCGTCGATGTCGAAATCCGCGCCACCAGCGCATCCAGCTCGTCGCCGTCCACGGACGTCGTCGCGAGGGTCGCCTCCACTTCGATTTCATCTGCGCCGAACGCGTGTACATCAACATCGCTCGCCGGGTAATTGCTGCGCTCAAGTTCCGCTTCCAGCAGCGCCAGCACGGCTTTTTGTTGTGAACGTCGAGCGATCACGTAAACGATGTTGGTGACTTCAGCCGAAATCACATCCAGCGGCTGACGGTTGATGTTGTTGACGATCGGCCGCAGCAAGGTATTGGCCGCGAGTACGAACAGCGTACCGAGCAAGGCCTCCAGGACCAGATCGGCCCCTGCGCAGGCACCGACCGCCGCCGAGGCCCACAGCGTTGCCGCGGTGTTGAGGCCACGCACGTTGCCCTCTTCGCGCATGATCACCCCGGCACCGAGGAAGCCGATGCCGGAGACCACGTAGGCGACTACCCGCACCGCGCCTTCGGCCCCGCCGAGGCGGTTGGCCATGTCGACGAAAATCGCCGCCCCCACCGCGACCAGCACGTTGGTGCGCAGGCCGGCGGTGCGTTGGCGGTATTGGCGCTCGAAGCCGATCAGGCCACCGAGGATGAAGGCCGCGCTGAGGCTGACCAGGGTGTCGACCAGGGAGGTCAGGTTGATGTTGTTGAGTGCTTGCATGAATGTTTTCCTGAATCTTCAGCCGTAATACGATTCCCTGTAGGAGCAAGGCTTGCCCGCGAAGAACGATGACGCGGTTTGCTTTGGAAATGAGGCGCGCCCTTCGCGGGCAAGTCGGATCGCCGCACCGCTCGCTCCTACATCTGGCAGCATTACTGCCAGCCGAACCGGCGGATGTAGAAGCCCTTCACCGCCTGGGTGAGCGCCATGTACGCCAGCAGAATCACCGGCAAAAACACAAAGTACAGCGACGGCAGCGCCTGCAATTTGAAGTAGTGCGCCAAGGGCCCCATCGGCAGGAAAATCCCCACGGCCATGATGATTCCGGTCATCACCAGCAGCGGCATGGCGGCACGGCTTTGCAGGAACGGAATCTTCGGCGTGCGAATCATGTGCACGATCAGCGTCTGGGTCAGCAGCCCGACCACGAACCAGCCGGACTGGAACAGGGTCTGGTGGTCCGGGGTATTGGCGTCGAACACGTACCACATCAAGGCAAACGTCGTGATGTCGAAGATCGAACTGATCGGGCCAAAGAACAGCATGAAACGCCCGACATCCGCCGGTTGCCAGCGTTGCGGTTGCTTGAGCATTTCTTCGTCGACGTTATCGAACGGAATGGCGATCTGCGAAATGTCATAGAGCAGGTTCTGCACCAGCAGGTGCATCGGCAGCATCGGCAGGAACGGGATGAACGCGCTGGCCACCAGCACCGAGAACACGTTGCCGAAGTTCGAACTCGCGGTCATCTTGATGTACTTGAGCATGTTGGCGAAGGTCCGCCGCCCTTCCAGCACGCCCTCCTCCAGGACCATCAGGCTTTTCTCCAGCAGGATGATGTCCGCCGCTTCCTTGGCGATGTCCACGGCGCTGTCCACCGAAATGCCGATGTCGGCGGTGCGTAGCGCAGGGGCGTCGTTGATGCCATCGCCCATGAAACCGACCACATGGCCATTGCCCTTGAGCAGACGGACGATGCGTTCCTTGTGCGACGGCGTCAGTTTGGCGAAGACGTTGGTGGTCTCCACGGCCACCGCCAGTTCGGCGTCCGTCATGCGCTCGATGTCGTTGCCCATCAACAGGCCTTGCTGCTCCAGACCGACTTCGCGGCAGATCTTCGCGGTCACCAGTTCGTTGTCGCCGGTCAGCACTTTCACCGCCACGCCATGCGCGGCCAGCGCTTTCAAGGCCGGCGCGGTGCTTTCCTTCGGTGGATCGAGAAACGCCACGTAACCGATCAGCGTCAGGGCCTGTTCGTCCGCCAGGCTGTAAGTGTCGCGCCCCTCGATCATTGGCCGCGCGGCAACCGCCACCACCCGCAGCCCCTCGGCATTGAACGAAGCAGTGACCTGACGAATCCGCGCCAGCAGTTCATCGCTCAGTGCTTCATCGCGTTCGCCGTGACGCACCCGCGTGCACACCGCCAACACCTCTTCCACAGCACCTTTGCAGATCAACAGATGCGGTTGACCGCGCTCGGCAACTACCACCGACATGCGCCGCCGGGTGAAGTCGAACGGGATCTCGTCGACTTTGTGAAACGCCGTGCCGACTTTCAGTTCACGGTGGATTTCGACGTGTTCGAGCACTGCCACGTCCAGCAGGTTTTTCAGGCCGGTCTGGTAGTAGCTGTTGAGGTAGGCCATTTCCAGCACGTCGTCGGAGTCGTTGCCCCAGACGTCGACGTTGCGCGCCAGAAAGATTTTGTCCTGGGTCAGGGTGCCGGTCTTGTCCGTGCACAGCACGTCCATGGCGCCGAAGTTCTGGATCGCGTCGAGGCGCTTGACGATGACTTTTTTGCGCGACAGGAACACCGCCCCTTTCGCCAGCGTCGAGGTGACGATCATCGGCAGCATTTCCGGGGTCAGGCCCACGGCAATCGACAGTGCGAACAGCAGCGCTTCGGTCCAGTCACCTTTGGTGAACCCATTGATGAACAGCACCAGCGGCGCCATGACGAACATGAAGCGGATCAGCAACCAGCTGACTTTGTTGACCCCGGTCTGGAACGACGTCGGCGCGCGATCGGTGGCGCCGACCCGCTGGGCCAATGCGCCAAAATAGGTGCTGTTGCCCGTGGTCAGAATCACCGCGATCGCCGTGCCGGACACGACGTTGGTGCCCATGAACAGGATGTTGTCCAGGTCCAGCGGATTGCTGGTGTCGCTGTCCTGCTGGTGGCGGAATTTTTCCACCGGCATCGATTCGCCAGTCATCGCCGCCTGGCTGACGAACAGGTCCTTGGCGCTGAGCACCCGGCAATCGGCGGGAATCATGTCGCCGGCCGAGAGCACGATCAGATCGCCCGGCACCAGTTGTTTGATGGGGACTTCGGTGCGCAGGGCATCACGACGCATCACCGTGGCGGTGTTGCTGACCATCGCCTTGAGCGCGTCGGCCGCCTGGTTGGATTTGGTTTCCTGCCAGAAGCGCAGCAAGGTCGAGAGCACCACCATCGAGAAAATCACGATGGCGGCTTTCATGTCCTCGGTCAGCCACGAGATGACCGCGAGCAATGTCAGCAGCAGGTTGAACGGGTTTTTGTAGCAGTGCCACAGGTGAGTCCACCACGGCAGCGGTTGCTCGTGCTCGACTTCGTTGAGGCCGAATTGCACGCGCAGTGCATCGGCTTCGGCTTCGCTCAGGCCATCGGTGTGGCTGCCGAGGTTGTGCAGCAGTTGGCCGGTGTCGCTGTTGGCGGCGCTCACCAGAGTTTGCGCCAAGGTGGGCGGCACCTCGCGGCTGACCGTGGTGTCGGTGAAGGTTTCCAGCAGCGCCAGGCGACGGAAGTGTCGGGCGATGTGACGGGTGCGCAGGAATCCGGCAAAGAATTCTTTGAGCAGGTTCAGGTTCATGGCAGTTCCCCCAGGGTCAGCCGGGAAACCTTCCAGCAGGCGTGTCGGTGCACCGCGATGACGACAAAAAGTCGAACATCACGCACGGTTCAGCGTCGATGAGAGGACGTCGGGACACGGACCAGGACTGGCCGCGATCGGGATGCCGCTGCTCGCTATCAGGCGAGACAACGGCACAAAAAGTTGCGCGTTATCTTGCCGGGTTGTTGCCGGTTATCGAAACCGGCCGACTACTGTCACTCGAACAAGTACCCACTGTGGGTCTCCGCTATTGATGAAAACGCGCGAAGCTTACGCCCCGATTTCTGGAGAGTAAACGATGCATTGGCAAGTCGTCGGGGAATTGCCGGGATCTTCAGGAAGGGTTCAGGATTGGGCATTCGGGGTGTCTTTGAAGACGCCATCGCCGGCAAGCCGGCTCCTACAGGGGAATGCGATCAACTGTAGGAGCCGGCTTGCCGGCGATGGCGGCGTGACAGACGCCGAATACCTTAACTGGCAGTCGCCAACAGCAAATCCACCACCGAACGGCCATGCCCACGGTGCTTGCCATGCTCATACAAAGACCCGGCAATCTCATCCGCGCGAATCGGCAGGATCGACAACAGGGTGTCGCTCAAACCATGGCTCGCCTGGCAGAAGCCCTGCATATAAATGCCGGCCTTGCAGCGTTCGTCGGTGATCAGCTTGTAGTTGCGGTCCACCTCGAAATCACCGAGGTATTGTTCCAGCGGCGCCAGCAGTTTGCGGTGCATCTGACGCTCATAACCGGTGGCCAGTACCACGGCGTCGTAATGCCGAACCGTAACTTCGCCGGTGGCGTTGTTACGCACTGCCAGTTCGATGCCGCGCTCGGTGGCGGTGGCTTTTTCAATAGTGGTCAGGGTGCGGAAGGCATGACGCGCGATGCCCGAGACTTTCTGGCGATAGAAGATTCCGTAGATGCGTTCGATCAGGTCAATGTCCACCACCGAATAGTTGGTGTTGTGGTACTCGTTGACCAGACGCTCGCGCTCGCTGCTCGCCTGCTGGAACACCAGGTCGGTGAACTCCGGCGAGAACACTTCGTTGACGAACGGGCTGTCGTCCGCCGGCTTCAGCGCCGAGCCGCGCAGGATCATGTCGACCTGCACCGACGGGAAGCTGTCGTTCAAATCGATGAAGGCTTCCGCCGCGCTCTGTCCGCCGCCGATGATCGCGATGCTCATCGGTTGATTGTTCACGCACGGCTGCTTGGCCATCTGCGCCAGGTACTGCGAGTGGTGGAACACCCGACCATCATCCTTCAGCGCCTTGAACGCTTCGGGAATGCGCGGCGTACCACCGGCGCTGACCACCACCGAACGAGCGGTGCGCACGTGTTGCTGGCCCTGGGTATCGCGGGAGATCACGCGCAACGCTTCGACCTGCTGGTTGTGCAGCACCGGCTCGATGGTCAGCACTTCTTCGCCGTAACGGCTCTGCTCGGCGAATTGCCCGGCGACCCAGCACAGGTAGTCGTTGTATTCCATGCGGCACGGATAGAAGGTGCCGAGGTTGATGAAATCCACCAGACGACCGTGGTGCTTGAGGTAGTTGACGAAGGAATACGGGCTGGTCGGGTTGCGCAGGGTCACCAGGTCCTTGAGGAAGGAAATCTGCAATTCGCTCTGGGTCACCAGGGTGTTGCCGTGCCAGCGATAGTCCGCCTGCTTGTCGAGAAACAGTACATCCAGCTCGCCCTGGCTCGGCCCGCGCTCTTGCAGTGCGATGGCCAGCGCCAGGTTCGAAGGGCCGAAACCGACGCCGATCAGGTCGTGAACGATGGGCGATGCAATTGCCTGTGTCATTTCCAGTGTCCTCTGGATGAACCCCTCAACAGTGGGGCGTAAGCCTAAGTGACCTGACCAGCCTTGAGCAGGACAGCAGGTCGTCTGTTGATAGGGAACGAGGACAATGAAACAAAATTTAATATTGTTTTTTTACCCACCGGAGAAGATCAGTGGGCATCCCACTGGCGCATCCGCACGCGGCAATGCTTCATCGCATTGACGATGTGCTTCTCGACCAGCGCCCGGGAAATCCCCAGGCGTTCGGCGATTTCCGGGTGCGACAGGCCATCGATCTTGCGCAGCAGGAAACTCTCGCGGCACAGCCGTGGCAATTCCGCCAGGGCACGCTGGAGCATTTCCAGGCGTTGGCCGTGGTCGAGGCTGTTGTGCGGGGACGGGGTGAAATAGCGTTCTTCGTTGTCGAGCACTTCCAGCGATTCGACCTGACGCAAGGCATTGCGCCGATGGTCGTCGATCACCAGGTTGAGCGCGGTGCGATAAAGGAATGCCCGGGGCTGCTCGATCGGCGTGCCGCTGGAACGTTCCAGAACCCGCACATAAGCGTCATGCACCACATCTTCGGCCACCTGACGGTTGCCCAGCTTGGCGTTGAGGAAACACACCAGCTCGCGATAGTAGTTTTCCAACCATGACTCCCGGCCGCAGGGGTGCGGTTTCTTTCCTTGAGCCACCGCAACGACCGCCGAAATGGGCAGTGGCACGATAGTGGCAGTTCGAGGTGCGTAATTTATAGTAATTCTCATATAGATTTAAAGTATTGCTTCATCTTGCCCGACAAATAGTCGCGAACCTGTAGGAGCGAGCCTGCTCGCGAAAGACTTCAGGGCAACGCGTTTAGTCAGGAAAAAGCGCGTTATCGTTAACGTCCTTCGCGAGCAAGCTCGCTCCTACAAGGTGATTGTGTCGGCTTGTGTCCGCACCTAAATTCCTCGGCTCTTTCCTCGTATAAAGGACAGCTCCCCGTCTCTGTCGGCTTCCCGACAGCGTTCAACTGTTGCCGGATTTTGTGCGCAGGCTGAGTGACGGGCCGATATCCATTGGCCGGAACCCTGCATGAAACGTCCCCGACACACCCGACGCGCCCTGCTTGTAGCACTTTGTCTGATCCCCGTTATCGCCGTGGCTGCCTGGCAGGTCATCCCGCCCGGCCGAGACAAATTCGCCACCGTACAAGTCAGTCGGGGTGACATCGAAAGCAGCGTCACGGCGCTGGGCACCCTGCAACCTCGACGCTACGTGGACGTCGGTGCGCAGGCGTCCGGGCAGATCCAGAAGATCCATGTGGAAGTCGGTGACGTGATCAAGGAAGGCCAGTTACTGGTGGAAATCGATCCGTCCACACAACAGGCCAAACTCGACGCCGGGCGTTTTTCCGTGGAAAACCTCAAGGCGCAACTCGAGGAACAACGGGCACAGCACGAGCTGGCCCGGCAAAAGTTCCAGCGCCAGCAGAACCTCAAGGCCGGCGGCGCCACCCGCGAAGAAGACGTGCAAACTGCCCAGGCTGAACTGCGCGCCACCCAGGCACGCATCGACATGTTCCAGGCGCAGATCCGCCAGGCCCAGGCCAGCCTGCGCAGCGATCAGGCCGAACTCGGTTACACGCGCATTTACGCGCCGATGTCCGGCACCGTGGTCGCACTCGACGCCCGGGTCGGCCAGACCCTCAACGCGCAACAGCAAACACCGTTGATTCTGCGCATCGCCAAGTTGTCGCCGATGACGGTCTGGGCCGAAGTCTCGGAAGCCGACATCGGTCACGTCAAACCCGGCATGACGGCCTGGTTCACCACCCTCAGCGGTGGCAAGCGGCGCTGGAGCAGCACCGTGCGGCAAATCCTGCCGGTGCCGCCCAAGCCTCTGGACCAGACCAGCCAGGGCGGTGGCAGCCCGACCAGTTCGAGCAAAAGTGGCAGCGCTCGCGTGGTGCTGTACACCGTGCTGCTCGACGTCGATAACGCCGACAACGCACTGATGGCGGAAATGACCACACAAGTGTTCTTCGTGTCCGACCAGGCGAAAGACGTGCTCACGGCGCCCATCGCTGCGCTGCAAGGCGGCACGCAACCGAACATCCAGACCGCGCAGGTCGTCGCCAAAAACGGCCGCATCGAGCAACGCGACGTTCGCACCGGCATCAGCGATCGTCTTAGAGTGCAAATCCTCGACGGCTTGCAGGAAGGCGATCACCTGTTGATCGGCCCGGTCGACGGGAGTGGCGGCTAGATGCTGACGCCCCTGATCGACCTGCAGGACATCCGCAAATCCTACGGCGGCGGCGATTCACCTGAAGTTCACGTGTTGCGCGGCATCGACCTGTCGATCCATGCCGGGGAGTTCGTGGCGATTGTCGGCGCGTCCGGTTCCGGCAAGTCGACGCTGATGAACATCCTCGGTTGCCTCGACCGCCCGACGTCCGGCGAATACCGCTTCGCCGGGGAGAACGTCGCCGGGCTCGACAGCGATGAACTGGCCTGGCTGCGCCGCGAAGCCTTCGGTTTTGTGTTCCAGGGCTATCACCTGATTCCGTCCGGCTCGGCCCAGGAAAACGTCGAGATGCCGGCGATCTACGCAGGCACCCCGGCCGCCGAACGCCACGCCCGCGCTGCCGCCCTGCTCGACCGCCTCGGCCTCGCCTCGCGCACCGGCAACCGCCCGCACCAACTCTCCGGCGGCCAGCAACAACGCGTATCCATCGCCCGCGCCTTGATGAACGGCGGCCACATCATCCTCGCCGACGAACCCACCGGCGCCCTCGACAGCCACAGCGGCGCCGAGGTGATGACGTTGCTGGATGAACTGGCGAGCCAGGGCCACGTGGTGATCCTCATCACCCACGACCGCGAAGTCGCGGCCCGGGCCAAACGCATCATCGAAATCCGCGACGGGCTGATCATCAGCGACAGCGCCCACGACAACCCCGACGTACAAACCTCGGCCAACCCCGGCGCCCTGCAAGCCGTGGATTTGCGCAAGCGCCTGAGCGAAGGCGCCGAGGCCACGGGAGCCTGGAAAGGCGAGTTGGTGGACGCGGTACACGCCGCGTGGCGGGTGATGTGGATCAACAAGTTTCGCACCGCGCTGACACTGCTCGGGATCATCATCGGCGTTGCGTCGGTGGTGGTGATGCTCGCCGTCGGTGAAGGCAGCAAGCGTCAGGTCATGGCGCAGATGGGCGCGTTCGGCTCGAACATCATTTACCTCAGCGGCTCGGCACCGAACCCGCGAACACCGCTGGGCATCATCACCCTCGATGACGTCGCGGCGGTCGGCAGCCTGCCGCAGGTGACGCGCATCATGCCGGTCAACGGCCAGGAGGCCGGGGTGCGCTTCGGCAACCTCGACCACTTGAGCTACGTCGGCGGCAACGACACCAATTTCCCGGCGATCTTCAATTGGCCGGTGGTGGAAGGCAGTTACTTCACCCAGGACGATGAACGCAACGCGGCGGCCGTCGCGGTGATCGGGCACAAGGTGCGGACTAAATTGCTCAAGGACGTGGCCAACCCCATCGGCCAGTACATCCTCATCGAAAACGTGCCCTTCCAGGTGGTCGGCGTGCTCGCGGAAAAAGGTGCCAGCTCCGGTGACAGCGACAGCGACGACCGCATCGCCATCCCGTATTCCGCCGCGAGTGTGCGGCTGTTCGGCACCCACAACCCCGAATACGTGGCCATCGCGGCGGCCGATGCGCGCAAGGTCAAAGAGACGGAAATCGCCATCGAGCAGTTGATGTTGCGCCTGCACGACGGCAAAAAGGATTTCGAACTGACCAACAACGCGGCGATGATTCAGGCCGAGGCGCGCACGCAAAATACCCTGTCGCTGATGCTCGGTTCGATCGCCGCGATTTCGCTGTTGGTGGGCGGGATTGGCGTGATGAACATCATGCTCATGACCGTGCGCGAACGCACCCGCGAGATCGGCATCCGCATGGCCACCGGCGCCCGCCAGCGCGACATCCTGCGGCAGTTCCTCACCGAAGCGGTGATGCTCTCGGTGGTCGGCGGCCTCGCCGGCATTGCCCTGGCGCTGATCGTCGGCGGCGTGCTGATTCTCAGCGAAGTGGCCGTCGCGTTCTCTTTGATAGCGGTACTCGGTGCCTTCGGCTGCGCCCTGGTCACCGGTGTTGTCTTCGGCTTCATGCCGGCCCGCAAAGCTGCCCGGCTCGACCCGGTCACGGCCCTTACCAGTGAATGATCGATCTATGAAAGCGCCACTCAGCCTGTTGACCCTCTGCGTGTTGCTCAGCGCGTGCGCCAACCCGGACCCGCGCCCGGACAGCGGCCTGCAACCGCCGCCCACCTGGCAGTCGGCACACCATGAAAACGCCTTGATGCAGAACGCCCAGTGGTGGACGCACTTTGGCAGCCCGCAGCTCGATCAACTGATTGAACAGGCCCGCGTCGGCAGTTATGACCTGGCGGCCGCACTGGCCCGGGTGCGTCAAGCGCAAGCCACCACCGTGATCGCCGGCGGTTCGCTGTTGCCGGAAGTGAAGGCTGCGGGGAACGCCAATCGCCAGAAGCTGATGCGCGGCAACGGCTACAGCCAACTGGACGCCGACGACAGCAACAAGGCAGTGGATTACTTCGACGCCAGCCTCAGCGCCAGTTATGAAATCGATTTCTGGGGCGGCCAGCGCGCTTCCCGCGACAGTGCGCAATTCGGCCTGCGAGCCAGTGAGTTCGATCGCGACACGGTTGAGTTGACGCTGCTCAGCGCGGTCGCCAGCACCTACGCGCAAGCGTTGTCATTGCAGGAACAGCACCGTATCGCGCAGCTCAATCTGGCGAACGCGCAGAAGGTTTTGAACCTGGTACAAACCCGCTTCGACTCAGGCTCCGCCACGGCTCTGGAACTGGCCCAGCAAAAAAGCCTGGTGGCCGCGCAACAACGGCAGTTGCCGCTGGTGCAGCAACAAGCCGAAGAAGCACGGATCACCCTCGCCGCCCTCCTCGGCCGTCCGGTTCAGGAACTGAAGCTCGACGATCAGCGCTTCGACCAGCTCAGTTGGCCGGTCATCGGTGCCGGCGTGCCCAGCGATTTGCTCAACCGTCGCCCGGACATCGCTCGCGCCGAAGCGCAGCTGGCGGCCGCACGCGCCGATGTGACCGTGGCCCGGGCGAAAATGCTGCCCACCGTGACATTGAGCGCCCAGATCGGTTCTGGCGCCGATACGTTCAGCGATGTGCTGCGCAGCCCGTTCTACAACCTCACCGCCGGATTGGTCGCGCCGATTTTCAACAATGGTCGCCTGGGCGCCGAACGTGATAAAGCCACGGCGCGCCAGGAAGAACTGCTGGAAACCTACCGTGGCGCGATCATCAACGGTTTTGCCGACGTGGAAAAAGCCCTGACCGGCATTCGCGGGCTGGACGCCCAGCGCCAATGGCAAAGTGAAGAATTGAATCAGGCGCAAACGGCTTTCGACATTGCGCAAAGCCGCTATCAGGCCGGGGCCGAGGATTTGCTGACGGTGCTGGAGACCCAGCGCACGCTGTATGCCGCGCAGGATTTGAATGTGCAGCTGCGGTTGGCGAGGTTGCAGGCGAGTGTTGCGTTGTACAAGGCGCTTGGGGGTGGGTGGCAGGTGTTGTGATTGTATTGATAGCAATGGCCCCTTCGCGGGCAAGCCTCGCTCCTACAGGTTAAGTGTCATGCCCCAATCATGCGGCACACCTGAATCCTGTAGGAGCGAGCGGTGCGACGATTCGACTTGCCCGCGAAGAACGATAACGCGGTAATCAAACCGGACTCTGTTTAGCCTTCAAATTCCGCGCATACCAAGGCCGTTGCGGCACCTTGCGGAACAGATCCTCCAGCTTCTTCTCGTCTTCACCAAAGGTAATCCGCAGCGCCAGTTTCATGGTTTCCGGGTCCATTTCCACCGACTTGCCCGCCTGCAACCCCGGCGTGGTGTTGCAGCCGTGGGTGCTCGGACCAAGCCACGGATCGTCGATCTCGACCCAGCGACCGGGCGCAAACCACGGCACGCCATTGACCTCCAGCCGGCGGACTTCCCCCGGATGAAAGCGCTCGTGCGCACGGAACCAGTCTTCGAGTCGGTCATCGATCCAGCCATGGAAATGCCAGAACACCGGGTTCACATGGGAGGAAAACGGGTCGCCAAGAAAGTCGTTTTCCGCCGCGAACCAACGGGCGGAAAAGTCTGCGGTGTCCCGCGCGAACGGCACTGGCTGACCGTTGGACGGATCGCGGGGCACCGACGCCCAGCGCATGTGCAGCCAGTCATGCAGCCCGAGTTCGACCTCGGAACCGAACTGCCCCAAGGTCAATTTCGACAAGTAACGCGGGTCACGGTATCGCGACTCCCAGACCTGAAAATTGCTGTGATAGGTCTCGGCAGTCTTGAGATCGGCGACCCACTGCGAATACTCGTCATCGTCATCGGCGCGCCAGGCCGGCGGCAAAGCGGTGCCGTCGTGGTTGTCGAAGTAACGGGCAAAGGCCTGGCGATCACGCACCAGTTCCGGTTGCGGCAACGGAAACTGCTGCCACGACGGCAAGTCTTGCAGGGAGCGCGCGGTGCCGAGCATGTGCCGGTGCATGAAGAAAAAGTCGATGCCCGAGCCATTGCGGTCCTTGCGCGGCCCGCGTGCATCGCGCTCCTTGTCCCGAAGCCCCGGCTGCCAGCCGATGCCGCGCAAGGCGTTGCGCTTGTCTTCGGACAAGGTGTGCCATTTATCGCGGGAGGCGTGCCAGAGCTGATGGAACAAGCGGTGCTCGGGCGAAATCAGCCACGCCAGCAACGCCGGGCCCAGGCCCGTGCGCTCACGCGCTTCAGGGAACACCTGTTTGACCGCGACGAAACGGTTGTCCTGGGCGGTCAGGGCCAACGGACGATCCAGGCGCAGTACACGCCCACTCAAAGTGCCGCTGCCGGCATTGCCGAACGCGGCCCAGACCTCGTCCAGCTTGAAGGTGAATTCGTAGTCCGGCGTCCCGGTCGGGGATCGGGAATCGATCAGGCGCCAGCTCAGCTCTTTGTTATCTACGCCCGCCAGATCGCCGAGGACGCGATAGCGCGGCGGCGGTGCGGCACGCAGCGCTTCGAAAGTATCGAGAAAACCGTTGAGCCCACGGCCCTTGTGACCGACGTCGAGCAGCAGTTGCAAGCCCTCGCGAGGCAAGCCGTCGAGCCCCGCGTCACGCCCCTCGAAGCGAATGTCCCAGACGCCCTGCAAGGTGTTGGCCAAACGCTGACCGGCCACATCCGCGACGTCGAATGACGCTTCGCCGGGGGTAATGGTCGGGTCCGGTTTTGTCAGTTCGCGATGCCCGTAATACGCCGCAGGCAGGGCGGCACCGGTCAGTGCCAGCCCCGCCAGGAACCATCGTCGAGAAATCGTCATTGCCCTACCTGTGTCAGCCATGGAGCAGGCTTTATCCAAGCTAGAACGTTTGTTGCCTCGACAAATTTAAGAGCTTCGCGGGCAAGCCTCGCTCCTACAGGTCGGCATACAAACCCTGTAGGAGCGAGCGGTGCGGCGATCCGACTTGCCCGCGAAGGGGCCATCAGCCTCACTAAATTTCCCACTCGGCCACTCGTTCTTCCCAGATAGCAAAGGCCCCCGCGCCTGCACCCTCGACGGCGAACCTGACTGAGATGGCAATGACAAAACCTCGTTCGAAAAAGGCTCTTTTCATTGGCCTGCCCCTGGCGCTGGCCATCGCTGGCGCGGCAGGGTTTGCGGCCTGGGATTACTGGCTCAACGACAACCCCGGCTACCCGGTCGCGGTGATGAAACAGGCCGATGAACTGCAAGAACGCATCCTCTCGTTCGACAGCCACATCACCGTGCCCATGGATTTCGGCACCGCCGAAAACGAGGCCGACAAGGACGGCAGCGGCCAGTTCGACCTGGTCAAGACAGCGCGTGGTCGCCTGTCCGGCGCGGCGCTGACCATTTTCGGCTGGCCCGAAATCTGGAACGGCGACAACGCCCCGCACCGCCCGACCGCCGGGTTCATCGACGAAGCCCGTCACGAGCAGGAGACCCGCTACAAAATCATCACCACCCTGGTGCGCGACTTCCCCAATCAGGTGGCCATTGCCTACACCCCGGACGACTTCCGACGCCTGCACGGCGAAGGCAAGTTCGCCGTGTTCATCAGCATGCTCAACGCCTACCCGCTGGGCAACGACGTCAACGCCCTGGATAAGTGGGCCGCGCGCGGAATGCGCATGTTCGGCTTCAGTTACGTGGGCAACAACGCCTGGGCCGATTCGTCCCGGCCGCTGCCGTTTTTCAATGATTCCCGTGATGCGCTGGGCGGCCTGTCAGAGCTGGGCAAACAAGCGGTGCATCGCCTGAACGACCTCGGGGTCATCATCGATGTGTCGCAAATGTCGACCAAAGCGCTTGAGCAAGTCAGCCAATTGAGCCGCGCACCGATGGTCGCCTCGCACTCGGCGCCACGGGCGCTGGTGGACATCCCGCGCAACCTCAGCGACAACGAAATGCAGCTGATCAAGAACAGCGGCGGCGTGGTGCAGATCGTCGGCTTCCCGACCTACATCAAGCCGCTGAGCCAGGGCACCCAGGACAAACTCAACGCCCTGCGTGCGCGCTTCGACCTGCAACCGCTGCAAGGCCTGGAGATGGCGCTGATGCCGGGCGACCCGGTGATCACCGTGTGGTCGGAACAGCGTTTCGGCGAATACGCCAGTCAGCTCTACGGCATTGTCGATGAAGAACCCAAGGCCACCCTCAAGGATTACGGCGACGCCATCGACTACGCCGTGAAAAAAATCGGCATCGATCACGTCGGCATCAGCTCCGACTTCAACGACGGTGGCGGCCTGAACGGCTGGAAAGACGTCAGCGAGGCACGCAACGTGACCGCCGAACTGATCAGCCGCGGCTACAGCGAAGCCGACATCGCCAAGCTCTGGGGCGGCAATTTCCTGCGCGTCTGGGATCAGGTGCAGAAGTCCTCCAGACCCGTCGCCAAACACTGACATTCACTTTGCCAAGCGAACCGAATTCATGACCAACCGTCGTACATTCCTCAAGCAGGCCGGCATTGTCGCGGCCGCCATTCCCCTGGGTTCAGCGGTCAGCCTGCCGGCGCTGGCCGCCACGCCGGCGCCGCTGCCCAAAGACAAATGGGCGCAGTTTCGCCAGCTGTTCAATCAGGATCCCGATTACCTGCACTTCGCCAACTTCCTGGTGACCTCACACCCGCGTCCCGTGCGCGAAGCCATCGAGATGCACCGCGCCAACCTCGACCGCAACCCCGGCCTGGCGATGGACTGGCATCGTGGCGAAACCGAACGCCGTGAAGAAGACGTGCGCGTGTGGGCCGGCCATTACTTGAAGGCCAAGCCTTCGCAGATCGCCCTGACCGGCAGCACCACCGAAGGCCTGGCGATGATTTACGCCGGCATTCACGTGCGTCCGGATCAGGAAATCCTGACCAGCGAACATGAGCACTACGCCGCCAACAGCGTGTTTGAATTCCGTACGCAAAAGGACGGAACCAAGGTCCGTAAAATCAAATTGTTCGAAGACCCGTACAAGGTCTCGACGAAAGAAATACTGGCCTCCATTGCCCGCAACATTCGCCCCGAGACTCGCGTGCTCGGCATGACCTGGGTGCATTCCGGCAGCGGTGTGAAGCTGCCCATCGGCGAGATCGGCAAACTGGTCGCCGAGAAAAACCGCGACCGCCAGGAAAAGGATCGCATCCTTTATGTGGTCGATGGCGTCCACGGTTTCGGCGTGGAAAACCTCGATTTTCCGGACATGCATTGCGACTACTTCATTGCCGGCACCCACAAATGGATGTTCGGCCCACGGGGCACCGGGATCATCTGCGCGCGCTCCGATGACATGAAGGACCTCACGCCGACCATCCCGACATTCTCCGAAGCGACTACGTTTTCGACCGTGATGACCTACGGCGGCTATCACTCGTTTGAACACCGCTGGGCGCTGACCGAAGCCTTCAAGTTGCATCTGGACCTGGGCAAGGCCGAGGTTCAGGCACGCATCCATGAAATCAACAGCTACCTGAAAAAGCGCTTGCAGGAGCATCCGTCGGTGGAGCTTGTCACGCCGTTGTCGCCCGAGTATTCCGCCGGCTTCACGTTCTTCCGGATCAAGAACCGCGACTGCGAAGAAGTCGCCAATTTCCTGATGGACCAGCGCGTGGTCTGCGATGCCGTGGACCGCGATGTCGGCCCGATCATTCGCCTGTCGCCGGGCCTGCTCAACACCGAGGCGCACATCGACCGCGTCATGACGTTGTTGGCCAGCAAGCTCTGAAACACCGATTTCCTTTAGCGAGAATGCATATGAAAAACATCCTGCACAGACTCGGGTTGTCGCTCCCACAACTCGGGGCGCTGACCATCCTGGCATTGCTCGGCACCGCGTTGCCTGGCGCCGCCCAGGCCACCACCGCACCGCTGCCGGGCAAGGTGTTCAAGGATTGCCGCAACTGCCCGGAAATGGTGGTGCTGCCCGCCGGCACTTTCACCATGGGCACGCCGGAAGGTGAAGTCGGTCGCGAACCCGATGAAGGCCCGATGCACGAAGTCACGTTCGACAAGCCGTTCGCCATGAGCCGTTACCAGATCACCGCCGGCGAATGGGACCAGTACCTGAAAGAAACCGGGATCACCATTCCCGACGGCGACACTCGCCCCGGCCGCGAGTGCATCAACAGCAAGCCGCGTTATCCACAAAGCCCGCGTCAGCCGGCGGTGTGCATGAACTTTGCCGAGGTCAGCGCGTATGTCGCGTGGCTGTCGCTCAAGACCGGCCAGCACTACCACATCGTCAGCGAGGCCCAGCGCGAATACGCCGCCCGTGCCGGTTCAACGGGGCCGTTCCCGTTCCCGTTCGATGAGGGCACCGAGTACAGCATCGCCACCCATGCCAATACTTACGGGCCAACCGACGGCTACAGCTACACCTCCCCGGCCGGCAGCTACCCGCCGAACGCCTTCGGCATGTACGACATGCACGGTAACGTCTACGAGTGGATCGCCGACTGCGAGCACAGCGATTACGTGGGCGCCCCCACCGACGGCAGCGCGTGGGTCGAACCGAACTGCGAAGCCTTGCAGATTCGCGGCAATGACTGGGGCGAAGCGCCGGTGTTCTCGCGCTCCGGCAACCGCAACAATATCTACCCGCAAACCCGTGGCGACTGGATCGGTTTCCGCGTCGTGCGCGATCTGCCGTCCAAAGGCTGACACCCCTTCCCCCCGGCCGCCGCCAGTCGGCGGCCGTCTAAATTAAACGCCTGGCCACACGTTCTTCTGGGTATCTGCCTCACGACCCAAGAGACCTTCCTCACATGCATCTTCCCAAGACCCAGCCTGCGCGCGGTGCAATTCATGAATTGTTCACCCTCCTGAAACCGTTCCGGCTGGTGGTCAGCCTGTCGATCATTCTGGGCATGGTGGGCGGTCTGAGCGTGACGGTGTTGCTGGCCACGATCAACAATGCCCTGCATTCGGAAAGCGGCCTGACCCAGGGCGTGGTCGCACTGTTCGGCGGCCTTTGCCTGTTGGCGCTGGCGAGTTCGATCTGCTCGGACATCGGCACCAACTACGTCGGCCAGCACATCATCGCCAAGCTGCGCAAAGAGCTGGGGGAAAAGGTGCTGTCGGCGCCCATCGAACAGATCGAACGCTATCGCAGCCACCGTTTGATCCCGGTGCTGACCCATGACGTCGACACCATCAGCGACTTCGCGTTTGCTTTCGCGCCGCTGGCCATTTCCCTGACCGTGACCCTCGGCTGCATGGGCTACCTGGCCCTGTTGTCGTGGCCGATGTTCCTGATGATGGTGCTGGCGATTGCCATCGGCACCGGCATCCAGTTCTACGCACAGGGCAAGGGCATCAAGGGCTTCATGGCCGCCCGTGACGCCGAAGACGAATTGCAAAAGCACTACAACGCCATCGCCGGCGGCGCCAAGGAACTGCGCATTCACCGTCCGCGCCGCCAGCGCATGTTCACCTCGGGCATTCAGGGCACGGCGGATTTCATCTGCAACACCCAGGTGCGCTCGATCAACACCTTCGTGATCGCCAAGACGCTGGGGTCGATGCTGTTCTTCGTGGTCATCGGCCTCGCGCTGGCCCTGCAATCGTTCTGGCCCAGCGCCGACAAGTCGGTGATGAGCGGCTTCGTCCTGGTGCTGCTGTACATGAAAGGCCCTATCGAGCATCTGGTCGGCACCTTGCCGGTGGTCAGCCGGGCGCGGATTGCCTTCCGCCGCATCGCCGAACTGTCGAGCCAGTTTTCCTCACCCGAGCCGCACTTGCTGCTCAACGACACCGGCAAAAAACCGGCCGTGGTCAACAGCCTGCAACTGGACAACGTCAGCTATGCCTTCCCGGCCGCACCGGGCAGCGAAGCGTTCCGCCTGGGGCCGGTGAACCTGACCATCGAACAGGGCGACATCATTTTCATCGTCGGCGAAAACGGCTGCGGCAAGACCACGCTGATCAAATTGTTGCTGGGGCTTTATGCGCCGCAACAAGGCGCAATCCTGCTCAACGGCGAAGGTGTCGATGCGCAGAACCGTGACGACTACCGCCAACTGTTCACCACGATTTTTGCCGACTACTACCTGTTCGATGACGTGGTGCAGGGCGATCAGCACATTCCCGAAGACGCCAACAAATACCTGCAACGCCTGGAAATCGCGCACAAGGTCAGCGTCAAGGACGGCAGTTTCACCACCACCGACCTGTCCACCGGCCAGCGTAAACGCCTGGCACTGGTCAATGCCTGGCTGGAAGAACGCCCGGTGCTGGTGTTTGACGAATGGGCGGCCGACCAGGACCCGACCTTCCGCCGGATCTTCTACACCGAGCTGCTTCCGGACCTGAAGCGCCTGGGCAAAACCATCATCGTCATCTCCCACGACGACCGCTATTTCGACATGGCCGATCAGTTGGTTCGCATGGAATCGGGCCGTGTGGTGACGGAACGGGCGACCGCCTGAGCAGCGTTGAATCCATATACCTCGACGATTTTCGGAGTTTGTTTTCCGGTTTCGTCGGGGTGATGCGTCTAATAATAATTATCATTAACTAAAAAAATCTGCACACCTTAGGAGCGATTTGAGCAATGCAAAGCCCTACCCTGTCCCGCGCGCCGTTGGCACTGGCCATCGCGCCGCAAAAGAAATTCCGAACAGTCGTACCGGGTGCGTTGCTGACCCTGTTGCTGCTGGGCACCTCTCAGGTCCAGGCCGCGCCGGTGAACGTCAACGTGCCTGCGCAATCGCTGGCCAGCGCGCTGCAGCAACTGGGTCAACAGACCGACCTGCAGATTCTGTACAGCCAGGACATGGTCAACGGCCTCAAGTCCACGGCGGTCTCCGGCAATCTGGAGCCGGAACAGGCATTGAATACGTTGCTGCTGGGGAGCGGCATTACGTTTCAACTGACTGGCAACACTGTTTCGCTGATTCCGGTCGCGGGTAACTCCAGCGCGCTGCAACTGGGTGCGACCGCCATTTCCGGCGTGGCGCCGGGGCCTACCACTGAAGGCACGCATTCCTACACCACCGATCAAGTCAGCATCGGCAAGGGCAACATCAAGCTCAAGGACATCCCGCAGTCAGTGTCCGTCGTCACGCGCCAGCGCATGGACGACCAGAACATGAACAGCCTGCAAGACGCAATGCGCCAGGTCACCGGCGTCACCATCAAGACGTACAACTCCGGCTCCAGCCTGAACGACGTCTACATGCGCGGCTTCCTCGTCGACCAGGTGCAGGTTGACGGCGTATCGCAACCGACCGGCCAGGGCGACATGGGCACCAGCTTCGACCTCGCGATGTACGATCGCGTCGAAGTGCTGCGCGGCCCATCCGGCCTGTATCAAGGCGCTGGCGAACCCGGCGGTACGATCAACGTGGTGCGCAAGCGCGCCCTGAACAAATTCGCCCTCGGCGGCGAGCTGGGCGCAGGTTCCTATGACCACTACCGCTCGATGGTGGACGTCACCGGTCCGTTGAACGATCAAGGCACCGTGCGCGGTCGCTTCATCACCGCTTACGAAAACAACAAATCCTACGTCGACTCTGCCCAGAACGAACGCCCGATGGTGTACGGTCGCCTGGAATTCGACCTCGCCCCGTCCACCACCCTGTCGGTGGGCGGCGCCTACCAGCAAAACCACTCCACCCCGGCGTTCGGCTTGCCGGCCTTTGCCGACGGCAAATTGCTGGACGTGCCGCGCTCGACGTTCGTCGATGCCAAGTGGAACACCCTGAACGAGAAAGTCTGGGAGTCCTTTGCCGAGGTCGATCACGCGCTGGACAACGGCGGTCAGTTCAAGACCACCGTCACCTACCGCGACGCGGAAACCCCACAGCGTAACTTCACCTGGGCCGACGGTGCCGTCGATCCGGCTACCGGCGACAGCTCGGCCGTGGCGTACGACTACTACACCCACATCAAAACCATCGGCGTCGACAGCTTCGTCACCACGCCGTTCGAATTCGCGGATCGCAGACACGAGTTCACCGTGGGCGCCGAGTACCAGCACCTCGACAAAGACTTTGAATACGGTGGCGGCGAGTACTTCCCGATCAACGTCTACAACCCGGGCAGTATCGATATTCCCAAGAACGACTACGAGCGCAACAACGGTAACTGGTCCAAATCCGACCAGTACGGCCTCTATACCCGCGCCAAGTTCAACGTCACCGACTGGCTCGACGTGATCGGCGGCAGCCGCGTGACCTGGTACGAAAGCGACGCGAAGAACGCCAACGCCTTCTTCAACAGCTTCGGCGAAGCCCACACCAGCATCAACCGCAAGGTCGTGCCTTACGGCGCCATCATCGCCAAGCTGACCCCGGAACTGTCGGCCTACGCCAGCTACACCGGCGTGTTCAAGCCACAAAGCGAGCTCGACAGCGACAACTCGCCCATCGGACCGCGTAAAGGCAAGCAATATGAAGTCGGCCTCAAGCGCGAGTTCTACGACGGCCGCCTGAACGCCAGCATCGCGATGTTCCGCATCTACGATGAAAACCGTGCTCAATTCAACGCCGACACCGGTGGAAACGAAGCACAAGGCAAGGCGCGCAGCCAGGGCTGGGAAACCGAGTTGAGCGGTAACCTGACCGACAACTGGAGCATCGTCACCGGTTACGCCTTCACCACCACCAAATTGTTGAAATCTGACGACGCGACCGAAGGCAGCACCTTCAGCACCATCACGCCGAAGCACAACTTCAACCTGTGGACCAAATACGAATTCGCCGACGGCCCGCTCAAAGACTTCAGCGTCGGCGGCGGCGTGCGCGTAGTCAGCAAGACCTGGTACCAGCGTGAAGTACGCTTCGAACAAAGCGGCTACGGCATCGCCACCGCGCAGGTGGGCTACAAGTTCAACGAGAACCTGTCGGCGACACTGACTGGCAACAACCTGTTTGATAAAAAGTACTACGATCGCGTGGATGCTTCGTGGGGGACAAACTTCTATGGCGATCCGCGTAATCTGACGTTGACGTTGCGGGCTCAGTACTGAGTTTCGGGATAGTCAAAAAGCTACACACCACCGGGCCGCTTGCGGCCCGGTTTTGGTTTTGAAGATTGGTTGATATGGCCGAGATTGAGTCGTCGGGGGATTGCAGCAACGCCGACGCATTGATCTAACCTGCCATCTCTGGGTGATGGCGCGTTTTTTCCAAGACCCCAATATCAATTAACGGTGATCAGAAAAACCCTAAGTATTGCAATTGATTTACGCCATCTTTAAAGTCTGCCCACCGTCGTACAGGGGCCGTTTGACTGGTCATCACGACGTATCGAAGCCCACTTGGAAAACATAAGGATATTACTGCAATGGATGCTCCAAACAACAGTGCACAATTATTCGATAGCGTTGTAGGCAGTCTCAAGGACATCAACCCTTGGGTCACCGCCGGAATAACATTAACTCTTATTATATGGGCTATATTTCGAGCTCGCTCAGCGCACTTCCTATTTGACCGTATTTGGCGACTTATCGGCGGTGGAAACATAAACCACTCTACGCTAAAACAAGACTGGTCAGATATTCGTGACGTTGAAGGTTTTAGATTTCGCACCGGTATCAACTTCCCATCAATGGAGGTGCTACTCACCACACTAGAATGGGCAAAAAAACATAACATCAATATAGGAGACTTATCTTTCTCACGTGGCTGGATGCGTGAGCGCCCATGGATATTCGGAACTCCATGGATGAAAACAATAACATTTTTCGCAGGCACTGCACTCATCCCACTATTTATTCTATTGGCTGGCTCAGCCTACTTTCTTGCCAACGACAGCGTATTATTGACCATCAAGTCATCAAAAGTAAGCTTTTGGACAAATGGCTCTACAGCAACAGATTTCATTCTTGAACGAAGCGTCCCTGAATTTTCAGTCACCCTTCAAAACTGCAACAAACTATCCAATCCAGGTTTAACTAGCGACGACATTAAAGTTATTTGTAAAACACTTGATACAGATAACGCAGAAAAAATCAAAAAAAACATGGTTGAACAAAGACTCATCGCTGCGTATTTCATGGTGTTGCTGACGTTCATTTTAGTGGTGATATTACGGGCAGTAGCTCAAGCTCAAATGGCGAACAGATTACGTATAACGCCTCCACCGACGGCCAATTCGTCTGATTCTCACACTGCTCTCCCATCTGACAAACAAGCTTCTCTCGCCCCAACCCTCCAAGAAGAACAAGAGGTTGTAACACCACCAAACGCTGTCACGCCGCATAATAGTTGATGTATTTATGTTTGATCCGGATTTTTACTGATTTAAGCCAGTCCTGATTTTTACGGACACCGAGACGTGTGAAACGCAAAACACCGCCTCTATTAGAACTGGCAAATCAGCCCCCCCCAAAAAACATCAATCAATAACCGAAGGGGCACTTACACTCCTTCATCGCATCAGCCCCCTGAATATTAAATGCAGGAAAACATGGCTCTCCACCTTCTAAATTCCGAAGATTTACGCTCAGCATGTCGACAACGATTAGAATCATGTGAGCTTTGGCTTCGCGCCTTGATTCATGACACGCTGCTACGAGAGTTTGGCGAGAATTACACTGACACTGCAAAAATTGGCGACCTCAGCGTTTTCCAATCAAAAATCAAAGAGCGGATACAATCTTATCAAAACGAAAATCCATCGCAGTACCCTAGGCCTGTCGACACGTTAACATTTGAACATCTTGGAAGTATTATAGGAAGAGATGACAACTACAATAAGTTTTTCAGGGCATCTCTGGAATCTGAATTTATTTTTAGCTCAAAGCATGTAAAACACATAGTTAGCATTCTGGCAGGACATAGAAATGCTTTATATCATGCAAACTCACCGACCTTATCGCTTCATGCCGTCGAACAAATACTATGTTATGGAAATGACATAATTGAATCCATCAAGGCACACTACTCCAAGATGAGCGCTCAAGACAAATTCCCTGCCCCTACATTCACCAGATATTCGGACTCACTTGGAAACGTCAAATATCTAAACGAAATACAAAATCATTTTTCCCTCACTACAAAACCTTTATTCTTAGGCGACACAGTAAGATTCGAAGTCGAAGTTGATTCGAGCTACCCCCCTGACGAATACACTATTACTTGGCGCATCAAGGGTGAGCCGGTAGCTAATGGATACGTGTGCGAGCTGGAGTTAAAAAACAATCACGCGGGACAAAAATTTGGACTGCAAGTAGACTTGACCTCAAAGAAAGACTGGCATCGAATGGGTGGAAACTTAGATGCATTACTAACATTGAATTACGAGGTACTCCCAATGCCGCACATATAGATACATACAACCTGACTTTTGCAGCAGTGCTTGTTTAAAACAAACACCTGAACCGATTATTTCTCATAGGATAATCAGTGGATTCATAATCGTCTTTGTCCATTTCAGGGTGAGGTGGGGCACTCAACGGGACGAGAGACGCAATAAGAGATCCAGCTCAGGCTGTATCGTCCAGATGATTGCCAAAGGTGGCTTGAACCACCGTTTATATTTGTGGCCAGTCGGATGCCGCTGTGCTGCATTCGACCCACTCAAATTCTGCGATGGAGTAGACGCAGTAGCGCGCTACTTTTGTAATCTCTGCTCCCTGTAGTTATAAAAGGCGTGGCCAAATCGTTGCCGCTCGAATGCTCCTTGGTTCCAAAGGGTTAAGAATTCATCGAAGGCAGTGCTCTCAATTTCCCAACCCAACCTGCTTTCCACGTGAACCCCGACCTCTGGTGAGTGCTAGCAGATCTACCTACTAGGTTGACTCGAAATTAAGCCGTTTCCTGCTAGTCTCCAGCTGGTGGCTTTTTTCCGTTTCCGGTGAAGCAACAACTCTGTGGTCTCAAATATATGGAGAGCTTGAGTAATGAATAAATTCAGGAGCGTCACGAAAAAAACAAACAGCAGATTCATGCCAATCCCGACGTTCGCGTTTTCAATACTTATTTCCTACGCCTGCAGCGTAAACGCTCTCTCTTACACTCCTGGCTTTGAAAACTCAACGCCACCTCGTAAGGGAGAGGTCGCTGAATGGCCGAAAGAGAAATTCAAAGCTAATTACAATTTTCCGATGACAGTGGCAGACCAATCGAATCAGCCTTGGATGGTGAAGAATCCAAAGATATTGAGCGAGCGAGCGGACTACTACAAGGCGGTCCTCGATTATGGTTTGCAAGCACTGGACGGTGATATGACCAATGGGTGCCCACAAGCTTCAGCGGATTGGTTTCATGCACCGTGGATGACACGTGGTCCTAGCGGTAGAGAACCATTATGTGGTTTAACAAAAGAGCGCAGTACAAGAGCAGGCTATGTCTACCCCTCCCTAACAACAAAACGTCAAGCATGGGCTGTCGGATTATATAACAACACAGGTGGATACCAGTTTGGTCAAGTATGGAAAGACAAAAACAATCCAGATCTGACTAAATTAAATTTTCAGAATGGCTCATTTGTAATTAAATTTCTGTTTGTGGATATTGATAAGAATGACAAGGAATACACCCATCTGATTGGATCGCCAGAGTGGAAAGCGCACGTCTATCTAGATGAGAAGGAGTCAACAGTTATAGATCGTGAAGGCAAACGCAAAACTAAGCCCATGAAGTTAATTCAGATTGACTTCGGTGTTAAGGATCAACGTTTCTCATCAACTACTGGCTGGATCTTCGGAACCTTTATGTACAACAATCAAACCGGGGAAGAGCCTGCAAACTGGAGGGATAACCTCGTCCCCGTAGGTTTAGCCTGGGGTAACGATCCAGGAAAAACAGATAGTGCATCTTTTTCTGAAGGTTTTTTGAGTGATGAGATAAAATCGCTTAGAAGTACTGGGGTTCTGTTCGACCCTAATAAAAGAACATATTTTGGTGCGAATGATCGCGTAAATGGCCCCATTGACAACCCAGAGTCTTCATGCCTGTCTTGCCACGGAACTGCTCAGGTTCATGCCAAAAAAAGCATTTGGCAACCAATAACGCCAGCGATAAAAAATGGCGCTAATGCCCCTGAAGAAATTAGAATGCTGTGGTTCAGGAATATCAAATCAGGTGAGCCTTTTGTTTTTACGGACGCTCAACTTAGCGAAGTCAGCAACCCAGTGGGCCAGCCAATTGAATGGACTCCTCCGCTCATGAAAGAGTTCGTCTCCACCGATTACTCGCTTCAAATGCGCATGGGCATCGAAAACAAATACGAAGAAGAGTTGACAAAAAAGGCAAAAACACCGCAGCAATTCAAAGATTTGAATATGTTTTACCATAAGATCTCTCGGTAAAAACTACACAAACTTAGATACTAGCCCGCGAAGCGGGCTTTCTACCTTCGATTAGCTAGCCGGCTTTTATTATTCATTACCGTCAACTCTCTGCACCTTAACGTCGATATTAATCCGCAAGCGACCACCTACATCATTATCGGGCTAGCAAAGTTCACGCCTAAGACTAACCCGCATTCGTAGCTACGGTAGCAAGCAGTCACTTGTACGTGTCAGCTACTCGCAGTTGATTAAAAAGGAGACCTGTACGAGCTTCAATTTCTTTGATGGAGGTCTGCGAATATGCGCCAAAGTAGATTTCATCGGTAATTGGCCCTTGCTTTCGTATTTCGTCTGACTGGTCGAGTACAAAGCCTGCGGTTTGAAGTCGATCTTGCTCAACCCAAGCCACGATCTTCCAAAACCTGGAAGGAACGCGCATTCCCTTGAACCGATTTGGCTCCGGTACTGAAGCCTTCAATTCGTAAAAAAATTTGTCCTCCACATCGAAAATAGGCCCAGCGAAATAACTCACACGATTCCCTTCTTCAAGGTGCCGGGTGATAAGGTCTTCGAGATCCCCCCATTCGACGTTGTTGAAATTGGCAATCATCGGGGTTGCGTTTGTGATGACAAACGAGTGTTGGTCGGCAAGGGATAACGTTTCATCATTAGCCCCTTGCACCGCGTCCTCGCGCTTGAACAGATGCCCCCTCTGTATGGCGGTACTAAATATCGAGTCGTCAGGTTGATGCTGATCGTCAAGTCTGGGGTCAAGTGTCCAGCTAGGTCTCTTGGGCATTGCTCCTTGCATTATCTTTTTCCACAGTAAAGAGCCATTCACATTTCCTGCTGCATAGATTGCCGTGCGCCGTCGTGCGTGCATGACAACCGAGTAATTCAGGTACTTCAGCACGTACTCGTCTAGATCCCGCAATTTTGCTACCTCTTTGATCACTTCATGTGATAGTTCGGGTAGACCCACCTCAAATCCTTCGCCGAGAAAACTCGATTGATAGCCTGCGGCACCATTGAACAGGCTTGGTTTACGACGAATAAGTTTCTCTTGAGTATCACTCAGATCTAAAGCTAATGGTCCAGGAGTAATCAGGGGGGCGGTAGACCTGTCCACAGGTCCGAGCTTGGGATCTTGAGATACAGCCAATATGTGATTCAGAGCAGCTTGCGCATGAATGGAGGCTTCATTATCGAGTAGTGCTTTCTGCCTTAGAGATGCATAAATGCGGCTCACTCTTGTGCCTTCATTGGCCACATAAGCAATGCTGCTTTTCGCATCGCCATCACGGGCCAGCGTATCGTCCAGGCGCATAACCCTGAGCTCGCCGTTTACAGCTTTCATCAAAGGAACGCCACCTCTATGCAACGCCACAACGAACCACTCATCAGTGCAAACCGGTGCCCCGGATGAGCCCTTCAGTGTGTCAGAGCCATAGAACAGTGAATTGAGCTTACCCGAGTTATCCAGCACATCTTTTGGCGGTTCCATGAAATAGTTGTCACGAAGGACAATTTTCTTTCCTTGGCCAAGAGGGTGTTGAATTATATTTGCCGCCTGTCTGCGATTCGGATCGAGCTTTCCTGTCTGTTCAAACATCCGAAGGAAGCCAAACTGCGAAAGCTCATCACCTTGCGAAGTCGTTGGGCTGACAGCAACAAAGCAGTAATCCAACTCACTGTCCGCGATATAAAGCTCTGATGGCTGAAGGTCAAACAGTTTCGGAGACTTAGGCTTTCCATCAAGTCCGTCCTCCATGTCAAAGGCTACAAAGGAAGTAGCTGCAAAATCCTCTGAGGGTAGAACATGATGATTCGTAAGTAACAGGCCCGGAGCTACAAGAAACCCTGTCGCGTCTCCCTCCGTATCCACATATCCGCGCACCGTAATTTTTCCAACGGCTCGGGCAGCCAGGAGCGCTACATGAAGGAATCGAATCGGGCGCAGGTCGTTGTCGGCAAAAGAGGCCTCGTTGCGTGCATCGGCGACGTCCAAGAACTGTGGCAGTTCTGGTGGAATATCTATGCCAGGCTCAAGCTTTGGCAGATTCTCCTTTAGAACATTAGCGATTACGCTGAGGCGATCAGTTGTTGATGTAAATAGATTGGCATTGCGCAAGCCAAGTCTTAGTCGCTCAACAGCGACAATAGGCGTTGGAGCTTCAGCTTGTGCCTCAACAAACTCTTTGTAACGCTCTGCTGCCTTTTCAAGGTCCGCCAGTGTGACGTCCATGTGCAAGCCTCCGAAATTGGTCAGAATCTGATCCTTAGAATAGACACTCGCCTGAGATTTGTTGGGTTGAAAGCTTATTGAACATAAGCGTCCGCCCTGCGCACCTCGCGTGGTTAGATGGGCACTCAGATCAATCCCACTGCGGACACGACACTGGCGGAGATTTTAGAAACGGCTGAGTGGGCAGGGCTGACGCAAATTGAGATTTTCGAGTACATCGGTTGATGCGACGTGCAGCGACCATCGACGCGCGCCTCGGCGGATGGACCGCTACTGGCTGATAGTTGCTTTGGGAATTCGCAGATACCAGCTACAACTCTAACCTTTGCTCCATGATGATCGTGCGCTCGGCACCGTGAAATTCGTCTCGGACTTTTTTGAATCCAAGCGATGCGTAAAAGCCTACTGCGGTAATTGAAGAAGGGACGCGCAACAGCTTGATGCCCACGCCTACGGCGGCTGACTGGATCTTTACCATTAGCTGTTTTCCAATGCCCTTACCTTGATGGGAGGGGTTGACGAACACACTTCGAACGACGTCCTGATCGAGACTGGCAGTTGCAACAACTTGGTGACCAATTGTTGCTACGTAGACCTGACGTTGAGTCAGAAAATGAAGGATCGCCTCTGGGGAGAAGCTTTGCTCCACTAGATCGATGACGGTTGGTGTGTAGTCCTTCGCGTTGGTTTCACGTAGCGCGTCGCAGACGACTCGGCTAATGGCGATTGCGTCTTCGCTTGTGGCAATTCGGATCAGGCAGTCCATTTGAGTGCTTCTTTCCGTGTGGTTGGCTGATCGTAAAGGGAGGCGGCTTGTTGGCCCAGTCTGTCGTTACCTTTGCTGAACGACAACTTGTTCGACCGCAGGTTGAACCGACATTCAACCAGCATCGTGCGTGTTGCGCTTTGATTCGATGAGGGCTCGCATATCAGCCATCACCTGATCATGCGGGACATTCGGTCGTGGATCATCGAGCGAAGCTTGCACTTTTGCACGAAACCAAAGGTCGTAACTGGCAGCCTGCTCTTCGGTTTCGAACTCTGAAACAGTGGGGGAAAGTTCGGCACTCATAGTCAGCTCCAGTGCTCATTATTCATCAGCCTAATGGGTATGCGGCTGGCTGTCCGCCCCCCTACCAAACTGGATGCAGGCCATTCGCTTCAGTACCCGACCTAGTAGAAGTCGTAGTAAAGCACCCACTCCCCCGTACTTTTGCTCTTCCAGAACATCAGGCTCCCGCAATCCACCACGTTCAGGTTGATTTTCGTGTCGGAGGAAATCTGGAACACGAATTCAAAATCATCACCGAGGTCCACGCCGGACTGGCAGAACGAGGGGTAGCCGCCAATCTTGTGTTCGTAGGTGTGAGTCACGAGGTCTGAGTAGCTTTCTATCTCGCCCGTCCGCTGAAGGCTGCAAATTTCCTCTTCAAGGTCCGCCGGTGCACCACCGCCATCCCACAGTGGAAAGTCCTCTGCGACCCGTTCGGCCAGCAACGGAAAGGGCTTGAGGTATGAACCTGCTACCGGCAGCTCTTTGCGGACAAGTACATCGTCAAATCCGTATTCCCTGATCAGCCAGTTGTTCCCCATCGGGTCCAGCGCTTCCGGCAAGGGACTGGAAACAAACAAGGTAAGGACGCGAACGCCGTCCAGCGCCGGACTGTTAAACGGCAGGCTGGGGAGGTGGAATTGTGCAAAGGGATGCAGTTCAGCTCCGGCGTCGTTTCTCGGGACGCATTCATCCGGGCGAAACAGGAATACGTTTCCAAGCCAGCTTTCGTCATCCGTATGGGTGGGACGAAATCCGCCGGCGACGAATTTTGTAGCGGGTCTGGCCAAGCGTCTTTTGATTTCCTGGATGTTCATACCGGTACATCACTCCATTGCCAACTGCAGGGAGCCACAACGCTATACGTCGGACGTCCGAGCGCCAACCCTAAAAAGATGTCGGAAATTTCCCCAGAGTTTTCGCGTTTTACATCGGGTGTAGGAAGCCGGTGAATGGCGCGGTAGGCGGTCAGTCAGACCGCGTTATCGTTTATCGCCAGCAAGCCGGCTCCTACAGGCGATCCGGGCGACACGGTTTGTCTGGTTCACCGCGGCGGGGCCATCGCCGGCAAGCCGGCTCCTACAGGAATTGCGTAGGTTGTAGGAGCCGGCTTGCTGGCGATGCAGGCGACACGGTTTGTCTGGTTCACCGCGGTGGGGCCATCGCCGGCAAGCCGGCGCCTACAGGGATTGCGTAGGTTGTAGGAGCCGGCTTGCTGGCGATGCAGGCGACACGGTTTGTCTGGTTCACCGCGGGGGCCATCGCCGGCAAGCCGGCTCCTACAGATCACGATTAACCCAGGCTTTCTGTGATCTGCGCCGCCAGTTGCTCCAGCATCGCCGGTACTTCCTGGACCATCTCCCCCATCCGTGCGAAGTCGTGGGTCATTCCGGCTTTCACGTCCAGCACTACGGGTTGTCCGGCGGCACGCAATTTTTCGGCCCAGGCCAGGCCTTCATCCAGCAACGGATCGTATTCGGCCAGCCACAGTACGGTCGGTGTCAGCCCTTGCAGGGTTTCGGCGAACAACGGGGAAAAGCGCCAGTCGCGGCGATCATCAATGCTGCGTTGATACTGCTGATAGAACCATTCCAGCGTGGTCGCTTCCAGCAGGTAGCCTTCGGCGAAACGTGCAAGCGACGGGCGTTTTTCCACGGCGTCGATCACCGGGTACAACAGCACTTGCAGCCGTGGCGCGAGCAGCCAGGCCTGCGGGTCCTGGGCGATAGCAATCGACAAGGAAGCCACCAGGCTGCCGCCGACGCTGTCTCCCGCCAATGCGATACGAGCCGGGTCCAGCCCGAGGGCGCCGGCGCCGGTGGTCGCCAGCCAGCGCGTCACGTCTTCGGCGTCCTCGTAGGCGACAGGAAAACGGTGTTCCGGGGCCAGTCGATAATCCGCCGACAACACCGCAAAACCACCCGTCAGCGCCAGTCGGCGGCACAGGGTGTCGTGGGAATCGAGGCTGCCGACCACGTAACCGCCGCCATGGAAATACAGCAGCACCGGGCGCTCCTGCGTGCCCAGTGATGGTCGAGCATAGAGGCGAGCATTGAGCAGATGGCCGTCGCGGGCCGGAATGCTGACCGCAGTCACTGTCAGCGCGCCCATCGGTGCGGCGTCGAGCAGCTGCGAGGTTTGTTCGAATTGCTGGCGCGCTTCGGTCGGGCTCAGCTCGTGCATGGGCAGGCTTTTGCCGGTGAGGCGGCCGAACTCGGCCAGCTCTAGAAAACCTTCGATGTCCGGGTGCAGTGCCATGGGCGGTGGTCTCCAAAAAATAAAAAGCTCGCCCTATAAACGAACCGTGAGGGCCGTTCATTAGGGCGAGCTTGTTTTGGCGCGGTAATACCTTAGTCCTGCGCCACCACCTCGCGACCAAGTGCCGTCACCACGGCACTCAGGCATTCATCCCGTTGCAGGATATCGAAGTGGCTGGCGGCGACGGTTTGCACTTTGCGCAGCCGTGGTTGCTGACGCTCCAGCGTCGCGCGTTCGGCCGTCGGGTTGCCATCGGCCCACCAGCAGCACAGCTCGGCGCGCGGCAGCGGCAAGGTCTCGACCTGCCGCGACAGCGCCTTCAAGCGCGTGCTGACCATGAACGTCTGCGCCAACTCATCGGCCCCCAGCAATGCGTAACCGCTGGCCTGCTCGCCTTCGGTGTCGATCACCGTGCGAACGATCCGTGCGACTGCATCCTGATCACCCGTCGTTTCGACACTCAATGCCCGGGCGACAATCTCACTGTCCATGCTCAGGGTCGCGCCGAGGAACTCACTCAAGTCCGTGCGCCACTCATCAACACTGGCGACGGCGTTGGCCTGGGTCGGCACAAAGCTGTCCACCAGGCCGACGAATGCCACACGCTGGTCCTGCTGTTCAAGCAGGTCGCCGACCATCAACGCCAGCGCCCCGCCCAACGACCAGCCCAGCAAGTGATACGGGCCTTGCGGTTGCTTGCGGCGGATCGCCTCGACGTAGTCCGCAGCCATTTGCTGCAGCGAAGTGTCGTGCCACTGGCGGTCGAGCAGCATGCGGCATTGCACGCCGTACACCGTGCGCTGGCCTTCCAGTCGACGGGCCAGCGGTTCGTAGTCGAACACCGTGCCGAACCCGGCGTGCAGGCAGAACAGCGCCGGTTGATCGTCCACCGGCTGGTTCAACAGCAGCAGCGGTTCCGGGCTCTGTTTGAGCGGTTGCTCATCGACACCGGACAACCCGGCGATGGTCGGTTTGGCCATCATGTCGCGCAGTTTCAACTGGAAGTCCGGCTGATTCAGCGCCCGCACCTTCGAGATCACTTTGAGGGTGCGCAGCGAGTCGCCGCCCAACTCGAAGAAGTTGTCGGTGATGCCGACTTTGTCGACGCCCAGCACTTGCTGCCAGATCTCGGCCAGCGCCCACTCCAGCGGCGTGCGCGGGGCCACGTAGTCGCGGCCCTCGAAGGTCGGGTCGGGCAAGGCCTTGCGGTCGAGCTTGCCGTTCGGTGTCAGCGGGAAACGCGGCAACACCACGACCTGCGTCGGCACCATGTAATCCGGCAGGCTTTCACGCAGGGCCGCCTGGCAACGCAGGCCCAGGCCGTCGTCTTCAGCCGCGACCACATAGCCAATCAGTTGCGGCCCCTGCCCGCCGTCACGCACCACCACCAGCGCGTCATTGACCCCGACTTGCTCGCGCAGACGAGCTTCGATTTCGCCCAGTTCGATGCGGAAGCCGCGCACTTTGACCTGATGGTCGATGCGCCCCACGTAATCGAATACGCCATCCTCGCGGCGGCGCACCAGGTCACCAGTGCGGTACAGACGACCACCGTCGCGGCTGAACGGGTCGGCAACAAAACGCTCGGCGGTTTGCCACGGGTGACGGTGGTAGCCGCGCGCAACGCCACGGCCACCGATGTACAGTTCGCCGACCATGCCCACCGGCAACGGATTGAGGTCCATGTCCAGCACATGCAGGCTGCGGGTGCCGACGCGGCGGCCAATCGGCGCATACATCGCCTCGCAGTGACCGTCGGCAGCGATTTTCCACAGCAGCGGCGTAACCACGGTTTCCGTCGGGCCGTAACCGTTCACCAGGTATTGCGGTTTGAGCGTGTGCTTGACCCGTTCGAACGTGGCGTCCGGCACCGCATCGCCACCGAAGCAATAGATGCGCACCGGCGGTGGGTTGCCGCCCTGCAACTCGGCGTGTTCGGCCAGTTGCAGCAAGTACGCCGGCGGGAAGCAGGCGACGGTGATCCGCTGGCGATGCAACACCGCCAGGGTCTGTTCGGCGGTCCACAAGGTGTTGTCACGCACCACCAGGGTCGAACCGCTGATCAGCGCGGTGATCCAGCGTTCATGGGCACCGTCGAAGGCGAACGACATGAAATGCAGTTCACGGTTGGTCGGGTCCATTTCGTACAGCTCGGCGATCGCCTGCACGTGCATGCTCAACGGCCCGTGGGCCACGGCGACGCTTTTCGGTTTACCGGTCGAGCCCGAGGTGTAAATCAGGTAGGCCAGTTGCTCGGCGTGTACGTTGTTTTGCGGTGCCGTCACCTCGACGTCGAGGTTCAAGTGATCCACGGCGACCATCGGCGTGCCCGGATTGAGTTGCGCCGTGTCACGCAAACGCTCCTGGGTCAGCAGCAAACGCATGTCGCTGTCGGCCATCATGTAGCGCAGGCGTTCCTGCGGGTATTGCGGGTCCAGCGGCACGTACGCGGCGCCGCACTTCATCACCGCCAGCAGCGAAACCACCAGTTCCAGCGAGCGCTCCATGAACACGCCGATCACGTCTTCGGCCTGCACGCCCTGCTCCAGCAGGTGCACCGCGAGTGCGTCGGAACGACGATCCAGCTCGGCATAACTCAAGTGTTCGGCATCGCGGTCGGCGTAGCTGAGCACCAATGCGGTGTGCTCCGGTTGCAGCCGCGCTCGCTCACGGATCAGCTCGTGCACCGGCCGCTCGTGGTCTTCGGCCAGCGTCGGCAGCTCGCCGTCCAGTTGCCGGCCTTGGTCCAGCGTCAGCAAACCGATCTCGCCCACGGCGCGCCCGGCGTTGTCGCACAGACGCTGCATCAGGCTTTCCATGTGGCTGCGCAGCACTTCAACGGTGGCGAGGTCGAACTGATCGCGCTGGTGCATGTACTCGATGCGCAGCCCTTCATCGAGGCTGACCATCAAGTCCATCGCAAAGCTGGTCAGGCCGAAGTCGGAGACATCTTCGAAACGCAGGGAATCGCCGTTCCACTCGCGCAACGTGCGGTCCACCGGCTGGTTTTCGAAAACGATGATGCTGTCGAACAGCGACTGCCCGCCCTGCCCGGCCCAGCGTTGAATATCGCTGAGCGGAGTCTGTTGGAAGTCGCGGATGTCGAGGTTGTAGGCCTGGATCTCGCGCAGCCAGTCACCGACGCTCGCCTCGGTCGGCACGCTGTTGACCACCGGCAAGGTGTTGATGAACAGCCCGAGCATGTTCTCCGAACCGTTGAGGGTTTCCGGTCGGCCCGACACCGTGGCGCCGAACGTCACCGTGCGCTGGCCGGTATAACGCTGCAACAGCAGCAGCCACGCGGCTTGCACCAGGGTGTTGAGCGTGACTTGCTGTTGCTGGGCAAACGCCTGCAAACGTGCGGTCTGCTGCGCATTCAGGTGCGTATAGATTGCGTGATAACCCGCTTGCGGCGCCTTCACCGGCAATGCGCGGGCCAGGTGTGTGGCGCCTTCGAGGGCGTTGAGTTTGTCTTTCCAGAACGCTTCGCTGGCCTCGGCGACTTGCTGGCCGAGCCAGTCGATGTAATCGCGATACGCGGCCACCGGTTCCTGCGCGTCGCCACTGTAATGACGCAGCACTTCACCGATCAGGCGCGACACACTCCAGCCGTCCATGAGGATGTGGTGGTAGGTCCAGATCAGGCGATAACGGTCGTCTTCCAGACGCACCAGCAGCAGGCGCAACAACGGCGCACGGTTCAGCGAGAAGCCACGTTCACGTTCATCGCTGGCCAATTGGCGCACACGCTCGACCTGGTTATCCAGACCGCGCCAGTCCAGCTCGGTCAGCAGCGCCGGAGCGTTGCGCAACACCACTTGCAGCGGCTCCTTGTCGCCCTCCCACAGGAACGCGGTGCGCAGGATCGCGTGACGCTGCGCGGCATCGGCCCAGGCCTCGCGGAAACGCGGACCGTCAACGCCACGCACACCCACTTCGATCTGATTGACGTACAGCCCCGAGTCGCCGTCCTGCACCGAGTGGAACAGCATGCCCTGCTGCATCGGCGACAGTGGATAAACGTCGTCCACCTCGTCTGCCGTCAATGCCAGCGCCTGATATTGCGCTTCGTTCAGTTCGATCTTCAGCGCCGGTGCAGCCACTACCGGCGCGGCTTCCTCGGCTTCCACAGCCTGGGCGACGGTCGCCAGTTCGGCGATGGTCGGGTGACTGAACACGTGCTTCGGCGAAATGCTCAGGCCGGCCTTGCGCGCGCGGCTGACCGCCTGGATCGACACGATGGAGTCGCCGCCCAGCTCGAAGAAGTTGTCCTGAATCCCGACCGGCACTTCGAACAGCGCCTGCCAGACCTCTTGCAGCGTCGCCTCCACGGCATTGCGCGGCGCGATGTATTCACCAACCTGCTGATCGGGTTGTGGCAAGGCGCGGCGATCGAGCTTGCCGTTCGGCGTCACCGGCAGTTGCTCCAGCAACATCACATGGCTCGGTTGCATGTGCTCGGGCAGCGCGTTGCGCAGGTGCTGCTTCAGCCCGTCGAGCCCCAACGACTGACCGACCACGTAAGCCACCAGTTGCTTGGATTTACCGACATCCAGCGCGATCACCACCGCCTCGCGCACCTGTGGATGTTCCAGCAGGCAGGCTTCGATTTCACCCAGTTCGATGCGCAAGCCACGGATCTTCACTTGATGGTCGATGCGGCCGACGTATTCGATCACGCCGTCATCGCGATAACGCGCCAGGTCGCCGGTGCGATACAGCCGCTCGCCCTGTGCGCCGAACGGGCTGGCGACAAAACGCTCGGCCGTCAGGTCTGGACGGCGATGGTAACCCCGCGCCAGACCGATACCGCCCAAGTACAGCTCACCGACGCAGCCCGCCACTTGCGGTTGCAGGCTGTCGTCGAGAATGTAGGTCACCAGGTTGGCAATCGGGTAACCGATCGGCACGCTGATCGAGCCGTCATCGACGCACGTCCAGTGGGTCACGTCGATGGCTGCTTCGGTCGGCCCGTACAGGTTGTACAACCCAACGCCGGGCAGCACGCGGAACAGGCTGTTCTGCAAATCCGCCGACAACGCTTCACCGCTGCACATGATCTGCCGCAGGCTGGCGCAGCGTTCAAAGCCCTCGCCCTGAACAAATGCCTGCAACATCGACGGCACGAAATGCAGGGTGCTGACCTGATACTGCTCGATCAAACGCACCAGCTGCGCCGGGTCGCGATGGGCGCCCGGTTCGGCCACCGCAAGGCGCGCACCGACCATCAGCGGCCAGAAGAACTCCCACACGGACACGTCAAAACTGAACGGTGTCTTTTGCAGCACGGTGTCGCGACCGTCCAGCGGGTACGCGCCCTGCATCCACTCGATGCGGTTGAACAACGCATCGTGACGGTTGGCCGCGCCCTTCGGTTTACCGGTGGAGCCGGAGGTGTAAATCATGTAGGCCAGCGATTGCAACTCGACCACGCACGGCAGGTTTTCGTCGCTCAAGCCTTCGACCAGCTGAGCGCTGTCGTCCAGGCAGATCGCCGTGGTCCCGGCCGGAATCGGCAATTGCGCCAGCAGATGATGCTGGGTCAACAACACGTGCACGCCGCTGTCCTCGAACATGTGTTCCAGGCGCTCGCGCGGGTAATCCGGGTCCAGCGGCACGTAGGCGCCACCGGCCTTCATGATCGCGAGCAAACCGATCACCAGTTCCAGCGAACGCTCGGCGGCAATCCCCACCAGCACTTCGGCGCCGACCCCTTGGGCGCGCAGGTAGTGCGCCAGTCGGTTGGCCTGCTGGTTGAGTTGGCGATACGTCAGGCTCTGCCCGGCAAACACCAACGCCTGGGCGTCCGGGGTTTTCAGCACCTGGGCTTCGAAGCACAGGTGGACCGGGCGCACGTCGGGCCAGGTCACGGCGGTGTCGTTGAAGCCTTGCACTTGCTGTGCGGTCTGCGCGGCGTCGAGCAGGCTCAGGCGACCCAAGGCTTGTTGCGGCTCACGGACCATGGCATCGAGCAACGCCACCAGACGCTTGCTCAGGCCGTCGATGGCCTCGGCGGTAAACAGCGCAGTGTCGTAATTGAAACGCAGGTCCAGGCACTCGCCCAGCTCGGCGGCGATGGCCAGCGGGAAACTGGTCTGATCGTGATTGCTGATGCCGGAGAACTTCAGCGCACTCGGATTACCGCCCTCCAGCGCCTCGGCGACCGGGTAGTTTTCGAACACCAGCAGCGTGTCGAACAATGCCTCGCCGGAATGCCCGGCCCAACGCTGCACATCCGCCAGCGGCGTGTATTCGACATCGCGCAATTTGAGATTGAGCGCCTGCACCTCGTCCACCCATTGGCTGACCGTGCGCTCGGGATGTGGCGTGGCGATCACCGGCAAGGTGTTGATGAACAGGCCGACTTGCTGCTCTATGCCCTGCAACTCGCTTGGACGCCCCGACACCGTGGCGCCGAACGCGACGGTGCGTTGGCCGGTGTAGCGCTGCAACAGCAACAGCCACGCCGCTTGCAGCAAGGTGTTCGGTGTCACGCGGGCCTGACGGGCAAACCCGCTCAGGCGTTCGCTGGCCGCCCGGTCCAGGCTCAGGTGAACGGTGCAATGACCGTCACCTTGCCCTGCGACCGGTCCCGGCATCGCGCCGGCCAAACGGGTCGGCTCGTTGAACGCCTGCAACTGCTCCAGCCAGAACGCTTCGCACGCAGCGCGATCACGCCCGCCCAGCCACGTCATGTAATCGCGATAACGACCGCCGCTCGCCACCGGCATCACGCCGGAGTAACGCTGCAACACTTCGCCGAACAGCTGCGAGGTGCTCCAGCCGTCCAGCAGAATGTGGTGGTTGGTGAAAATCAGGTGATGGGTGTCGTTCGCGGTCTGCACCAGGGTCAGGCGCAGCAACGGCGCGGCTGTCAGGTCGAAACCGCGTAGGCGATCCTCTTCGGCCAGACGTTCCAGGGCGTGTGCCTGATCCGCTTCATTGCGCCAGTCGAGCATGGTCACCGGCAACGTGGCGTTGGCCAGAATCACTTGCAGCGGCTGCGAGCCATGGCTCTCGCTGAAGAACGCGGCGCGCAACACTTCATGGTTTTCCAGCGTCTGTTGCCAGGCGCTGCGGAACGCATCGACGTCAATGCCCTGCACGTCCACGCGCATTTGCGGGATGTAGGCACCGGCATCCGGGGCGAACAGGCTGTGGAACAACATGCCTTCCTGCATCGGCGACAGCGGGAAGATGTTTTCGATCTCACGCGCCGCCAGCGGCAGTGCATCGAGTTGCGCCTGATCGACGCGGACCAGCGGCACGTCACTCGGTGTCAGGCCACCGGCACCGCTCAGGCAGTGTTCGATCAGCTGTTGCAGTTCGCCAGCGTAGGCCTCGGCCAGGCGCTGCACGGTGTGCTCGGCAAACACGTCGCGGCTGAAGGTCCAGCTCAGGCGCAGTTGCCCGGCGTAGACCTGACCGTTAATGCTCAGGCCACGGTCCAGCGCGGCCGAAGCGCCCTGCTCGGCGCCACCGCTTTCACGGGCCGGGCGCCACGGTGCCTGCTCATCGAAGCTGGCATCGAACTGGCCCATGTAGTTGAAGGTGATTTGCGGTTGCGGCAGATCCTCAAGACCGGCCTGCGCCAGATACCGCAGGATGCCGAAACCGATGCCTTTGTCCGGCACGGCGCGCAGCTGTTCCTTGACCGCCTTGATGCTCCCGGCCAAATCGCTGGCCGGGGTCAACTTGACCGGGAAAATCGAGGTGAACCAGCCCACGGTGCGAGTCAGGTCGATGTCGTCGAACAGGTCTTCACGACCATGCCCCTCCAGTTTGACCAGGGTCGAAGGCTGGCCGGTCCAGTCCCCCAGCACCCGCGCCAACGCCGTCAGCAACAGGTCGTTGACCTGCGTGCGGTAAGCCGCCGGGGCATCTTGCAGCAGTTGGCGAGTGAAGGTGCTGTCGAGCACGGTTTCCACGCTCACGGCGTGTTGGCTGGCGAGGCTGCCTTGGGGATTATCGGCGGGCAGGTCCACCACCACATCGTGGTATTGGCGCTGCCAGTAAGCGGCCTGACTCGCCAGTTCGGGACTTTGCGCATGGGTTTGCAAACGCGCCGCCCACGCTTGATAGGCGCTGGATTTGGCCGGCAGGCGCACAGGTTGAGCCTGACGCGCCTGGTCGTAGGCCGTTTGCAAATCTTCGAGCAACAGACGCCAGGACACACCGTCCACCGCCAAATGATGCACCACCAGCAGCAAGCGCTGACCGGCCGCACCCATGTCCACCAGCAAGGCACGCAACAATGGGCCGTCATGCAAATTCAGGCTGGCCTGTGCGGCGTTGCAGTGCTCAAGCAATTCGTCGGCGTTCGCAGCCTGACGCTGCCACAGCAATTCGGCGCTGTTCCAGTGCTCGGCCTGAGCCTGTTGCCACACGCCATTCACCTGATGCAAACGCAGACGCAACGCGTCGTGATGTTCCAGCAACACGGCCAATGCCTGTTGCAGGCACGCGCTGTCCAGCGGCTCGCGAAGTTCCAGCAGTACCGATTGGTTCCAGTGGTCCCGGGCCTCGATGGCCTGCTCGAAAAACCAGTGCTGGATCGGTGTCAGCAGCACGTCGCCGCGCACCGGCCCCTGATCGATGACCAGACCGGCACTGCGCTGTGCGACCTTCGCCAGACTCTGCACGGTCTGGTGTTGAAACAGGTCACGCGGGGTGATGCGAATGCCGGCCTGACGCGCACGGCTGACCACCTGAATCGAGATGATCGAATCGCCGCCCAGTTCGAAGAAGTTGTCGTCGATCCCCACACGCTCCAGCTTGAGCACGTCTTGCCAGATCGCCGCCAACTCGGCTTGCAGGTCGTCCACCGGTGCCGTGTAAACCTGCTGCGCCAGCGCAGCATCAGGCTTGGGCAACGCGTTGCGGTCGAGCTTGCCGTTGCTGGTCAGCGGCCACTGATCAAGCTTGAGCAAATGCGCCGGCACCATGTAATCCGGCAGACCGGCCTGCAAATGTTCACGCAGCGACTGACGCAAATCGGCGACGTCCTGGGTGACGGTGAACCAGGCGACCAGTTGCTGACTGCCATTGATCTCGGGCGCCAGCACCAGCGCCTGTTCAATGGCCGGGTGACTTTGCAGGCGGTCCTGAATTTCCCCCAGTTCAATGCGGAAGCCACGAATCTTCACTTGATGGTCGATACGACCGGCGTACTCGATGCTGCCATCGGCGCAATAGCGCGCCAGATCGCCGGTGCGATACAGGCGTGCACCCGCCTCGGCGGCGAACAGGTCCGGGACAAACCGCGTGGCGGTCAGATCGGCGCGCTGGTGATAACCCCGCGCCAGACCTGCGCCGCCGACGTACAGCTCGCCGACGCAGCCCTTGGCCACCGGGTTCAGGCGTGGGTCGAGCACGTACCAGCGCAGGTCGGCAATCGGCTCGCCCAGTGGCGAGCTGTTGGCACCGTCGAGGTCGGCGCGGGACAACGGCCGATACGTCACGTGCACCGTGGTTTCGGTGATGCCGTACATGTTGATCAGCAACGGCTGCTGCTCGGCGAACGCGTCGTACCACGGACGCAGGCTCGCGACGTCCAGCGCCTCGCCGCCGAACACCACATAACGCAGGGCCATGCCCTGGGCATTGGCGCAGGCAAACGGCATCAACTGACGGAACGCCGACGGGGTCTGGTTGAGCACCGTGACCTGTTCATCGCACAGCAGGCGAGCAAACTCTTCCGGGGAACGGCTGATGGCGTGCGGCACCACCACCAGCTTGCCGCCGTAGAACAAAGCGCCAAAGATTTCCCATACCGAGAAGTCGAAGGCGTAGGAATGGAACAGGCTCCAGACATCGTCCGCGTTGAAACCGAACCAGTGTTCGGTGGCGCTGAACAAACGGGTCAGGTTGCTGTGCGGCAACAAGGTGCCTTTGGGTTTGCCGGTGGAGCCGGAGGTGTAGATGACGTACGCCAGGTTTTCCGGGCAGGTCAGGTTCGGCAGGTTCTCGACGGACGCCTCATTCAGCCAGTCACTGGCGTGGTCGAGGCAAATCACTTCGATGCCTTCGGACAACGGCAAACGCGGCAGCAGCGCGGAATCGGTCAGCAGCAAGCGCGTGCCGCTGTCGGCCAGCATGTAGGCCAGACGATCCTGCGGGTATTCCGGGTCCAGCGGCACGTAGGCGCCACCGGCCTTGAGGATCGCCAGCACGCTGACGATCATTTCCAGCGACCGCTCCAGCGCGATACCCACCAACACATCCGGCCCGACGCCGCGTTCGCGCAGACGCTGGGCGATGCGGTTGGCCTGTTGGTTCAGTTGCGCGTAGCTGAGGGTCGCGCCGTCGCAGGTCACCGCGATGTTGTGCGGGTGCGCGGCGGCCTGGGCTTCGATCAGTTGATGCGCGCACAGCGTGTTCGTGGCCTGCGAAGCGGCGCTGCGGTTCCAGTCCAGCAACGTGGCGTGCTGCTCGGTTGCGGCGAGCATGTTCAGGTCGGCCAAGGCGACCGAGCCATCGGCGCAAATCGCCTGCAACAGGTTCAGCCAATGCTGGCCGAGACGCTCGATGGTCGAAGCGTCGAACAATTCGGTGGCATACACGAACGAGGCGTGGATGCCGTCGTCGCTCTCCACGGTGTCGAGCATCAGCTCAAACTTGGTGGTCTTTTCATCCCAGATCAGCGGCTCGACGCTCAGGCCCGGCAAGTCCCAGCGCTGTTCGCCGCCGGCATCGCGCTGGTGGTTGAACATCACCTGGAACAACGGCGTGTGGCTCAGGCTGCGTTCGACATCGAGCCCATCGACCAACTGTTCAAAAGGCAAATCCTGATGCGCCTGCGCGCCCAGTGCCGCCGTCTTGACCTCGGCCAGCAACTGCAAAAATGGCTGGTCGGCATGGGGTTGGGTACGCAGCACCTGGGTGTTGACGAAAAAGCCCAGCAGGTTTTCCACGTCCTGACGGGTACGGTTGGCAATCGGCACGCCGACGCGAATGTCCCGTTCGCCGCTGTAGCGATGCAACAGGGTTTGCAACGAGGCCATCAGCACCATGAACAGCGTGCAGCCTTCGCGACGGGCGAGATCTTTCAGAGCCGACGGCAGGGCCGCCGGCACGTTCAGCTCGACGCTGGCGCCCTGCTGGCTCGGGATCGCCGGGCGACGACGGTCGGCCGGCAGGTTCAGTGGCGGGTGCTCGCGGCCCAGTTGTTCACGCCAGTAAGCAAGCTGGTGCTCGGCCTCACCGGCCTCCAGCCACAGGCGCTGCCAACGGGCGAAATCGGCGTATTGAATGCCCAACGCCGGCAGCTGCGGCGCTTGTCCGGCGCTCAGTTGCGCGTAGAGCTGGGTGAATTCCTGCAACAGAATCGGCAGCGACCCGCCGTCGGTGACGATGTGATGGAACGTCAGCACCAGCACATGCTGCTGCGCGTCGAGGCGGATCAACCGGCAGCGCATCAACGG
The DNA here is from genome assembly GCF_019946615.1 of Pseudomonas sp. BF-R-01. Classification (NCBI taxonomy): domain Bacteria; kingdom Pseudomonadati; phylum Pseudomonadota; class Gammaproteobacteria; order Pseudomonadales; family Pseudomonadaceae; genus Pseudomonas; species Pseudomonas sp. BF-R-01. The sequence continues at coordinate 29,490 of NZ_JAGYFX010000016.1, read as the reverse complement.
ACCGTGCTGCAAATCGAATGGCTGCTCAGCGTTGAGGCCGACCTGACGATGCAGTTCGGCCTCGTCGGCGGCGTTTGCCTCGACCAGCGGCGCGTCCATCCGCGGGTGGATTTTTTGCAGCACCTGCTGCTCATCGAACACGAAGGTGGTGCGCAGCACTTCATGACGCTGCACCAGCGCAGCGAGGGTTTGCGCCAGCGCGGCGCGGTTCAGCTCACCGCTCAGGCGAAAGGCACCGGTCAGGTTGTACGCGGTCGCCTGCGGCTGCATCTGCCACAAAAACCACAAGCGCTGCTGCGCGTACGACGCCGGCAGCGTGTCGACCGCCGGGTCCCTTGGCGGGATCGGCAGCAGCTCAAGGGTCAGGCCTTGCGCGTGCATCTTTTCTTGCAAGGCACGCCGCGCGTCCAGGCTCAAGCCGCAGAAACGCTGGGCCAGGGTCATCATTCTGTCCGGTGCAGCACTCATCGCGTGTGTTCCTCATCCACTTCGTCGAACAACGCTTCCAGCGCGTCTACATCGTTTTCTTTGTGTTCACTGTGCTGACGGAACTGCTCGATTTCCGCCGCCAGGCGCTCCAGGGTGTCGCCCTCGAAGAACAGCTTCAGCGGGATCGCCAGGTTCAGTTCTTCCTGAATCCGCGCACGAATCCGCGTTGCCAACAGCGAGTGCCCGCCGAGTTCGAAGAAGCTGTCGTGCACGCCAACCCGCTCCACGTGCAGCGCTTCGGCCCAGATCGCCGCCAGGACTTTTTCCAGATCGGTGCGCGGGGCGACGAAGGCACTGCGGCGCACGTCGAGGTCGAGCAAGGCCTGGCGGTTGAGTTTGCCGTTGGGCATCAGCGGGAAACGTTCCAGCCCCTGCAAGCGTGCAGGTTGCATGTGCTCCGGCAACGCTTCGCTGAGGTGGCTGCGCAATTCGTTGAGGCGGATGTCGGCGGTGTCGGCCGGGGAAATCACGAAGCCCAGCAGTTGCGGACCGGTCGGCGTTTCACGGGCGATGACGGCGGCGTCTTCGATGCCGGGGGCGCTGCGCATGGCGGATTCGATCTCGCCCAGTTCGATGCGGAAGCCACGGATTTTCACTTGATGATCGACCCGGCCGAGGTACTCCAGCACACCATCGGCGCGGTAGCGTGCGAGGTCGCCGGTGCGGTACAGGCGTTGACCGGCCTGCTTCGCAAACAGATCGGGCACAAAACGTTCGGCGGTCAGCGTGGCACGCTTGAGGTAGCCTCGGGCAATGCCGGCGCCGCCGACATACAGCTCACCTTCGACGCCCACGGCCACCGGCATCAGGTCCGGGCCCAGCACGTGAATGCGCATCCCCGGAATCGGCTGGCCAATCGGGATGGTGTCGTCGTCCTGACCGAGCGGCAGTTCCCACGCCGAGCACCAGACCGTGCCTTCGGTCGGGCCGTATTCGTTGACCAGTGCCACTTGCGGCAAGGCCTCGCGATGTCGTGCGACCAGGGCGTTGCTGCACGCTTCGCCGGCCACGATCACGCACGCCAGGGCATGGCTGTCGAGGTGCTCCAGAATCTGTGCGTGGTAAGACGGCAAGGTCAGGTAGTGGGAAACCTCCTCACGCTGGATCAGCGCCGCCAGCAGCGCCGGGTCCTTGTAGCTGTCTTCGTCCGGCAGGCACAGGGTCGCGCCCTGCCCCAACGCCCAGAAAACCCCGGCCACCGAGCTGTCGAAGGAGAACGACGAGAGCATCAGGAACGCGCGTAACGGCTGACGATAGAACGCGCTGCGTGCGAGGGTCGAGGCCACCGCATTGGCGTGACTGATCATCACACCCTTGGGCTTGCCGGTGGAGCCGGAGGTGTAAATGACGTAGGCCAGATTGGCACTGTCGCCCAGCGGGGCTGGCTGTTCCTGCGATGCGGACCAGACCTCGGCCTGCGCCATCAGCGAAATCACCCGCTCGCCGTGCAACGCTTCCGGCAGCGGCTGACAGGCCAACACCTGACGCGCAGCGGCGTCTTGCAACATGAACGCCAGACGCTCGATCGGGTAGTTGGGATCGAGCGGCAGGTAAGCGGCGCCGGCCTTGAGTGTGCCCAGCAGCGCAATAACGATTTCCAGCGAACGCTGTCCGTAGACCGCGACGATTTCATCCGGCGCCACGCCTTGGGCGCGCAGGGTATTGGCGACCTGGTTGGAGCGTGCATCCAGTTCGGCGTAACTCAGGCGTTGGCCATTGACGCTGACGGCGATGCGCTGCGGATGCAGGCGTGCCTGTTCGGTGAACAGGTCTTGCAGGTAGCGATGCGGCAGTGCCTGCTCGGCGGCCAGCGAGTTGAAGTCTTCGATCAAGCGGGTCAGTTGCACCGCGTTGACCTGAGTGGCCTGGCCCAGGGTCAGCTCGGGCGAGGTCAGCAACTGGCGGCTGAATTCGACAAACTGTTCCAGCCAGGCCGCCAGCATCGACTCGGGCACCGCGTCGGCCAGGCATGACAGCTGCAACTGTTCGCCTTGAATCCGCAGGCGCAGGACTTCCGGGTTGGCGTCGTCCACTTCAATGTTCACGTCGGCATCGGCCTGATACACCAGGCCATAACGCAGCGGCGTTGCGACTTCAGCGCTCAGTTCAAACTCGTTGAGGCAGTCGAGCCAGGACAGCGATTGCTCGACGTTGCCAGCAAACGAGGCCAGCGCTTGCGCCAGGGTTTCGTGGCTGCGGTGATCGAACGCCACTGGCAAACGACGGGCGAAACGCCCGAGGGTCGCTTCTGTCTGCTCGTTGCGCCCCGCCACTTCCCAGCCCATCAGCACCTTTTCCTGATTGCCGATGCGTGCCACAAACGCGCTCCACAACAACAACGCCACGCGCTGCGCTTCGACGCCCTGGGCGTCGGCCATCCGTTGCACATCAGCCAGCCATGCCCCGTCGTCGAGCGTCGCCTGATGGCGAGCCAGCGTCACTTCAACAGCCTTTTCGAAAGGCAGATGATGGGCCAGTGCGAACTGCTGTTGCAGGTTGCGCCAGAACGCGGCGCCTTGATGGCCGATGTCTTCTTCGCGCAGTTCTTCCTGCCACGCGGTGTAATCCAGGTACTGCAAGTCTTCCTGATTGTCGGCCAGTGTTTCGCCGCGCAACAGGCTCGCCAGCTCCGCCGACAGCACCCGCAGCGATGCTTCATCGAGACTGCTGGCCAGCGCCAGCAAGGTGACGAAATGCTGACCGTCCGTGGTTTCCACTGACGCCACCACCAGCACCCGATCCGACGCCTCAGCCAGGGTTTCGCGGCTGCGACTCAGCGCCTCATCCAGCGAAGACACGCGCCCCAACAACGCGACCGGCAACTCATCGCACAAGCTCTGTACCGGCCATTTCATCCCCGGCAAACGGCGATAGACCGTGCGCAGGGTTTCATGGCGCAGGCCCAGTTCATCCAGTGCCGCACGCAATGCCTGCGCCTCCACAGCCTGGGCGACCGGCACGGTCAGGGCGGCGAACAGCGGCTGTCCGCCCAGTTCCTGAGCGCGCAAATAAAAGGCCTGCTGAGCCGAAGTCTGGAAAACGTCTACCGAAGGTTCGAGGGCGGTGGTGTTCATGTCGAGGGTCCTTATTCCTGATCCAGGTCGGCGCTTTTCTGCGCGATGGCCATGGCCGTGAGGATTTTTCTGTAGCCAGTGAATTCGTTGCGCGCATGCACGCTGAGGATGTTGTCCAGCAGGACCACGTCGCCCTTCTCCCAGGCGAACTCGACCATCACGTCGCGGTAGATGCCTTGCAGGTGGCGGATCACGTCGTCGGGGATGGCCGAGCCGTCGCCGAAGAAGGTGTTTTGCGGCAGGTCCAGCGGGCCGAATTCACGCAGCAGGTTGTCGCGGATGCTGTCCGGCAGGGTCAGCGCGTTGAAGAAGGTGCCGTGGTTGAACCAGATGCGCTCGCCCGTCAGCGGATGGCGCACGATGGCCGGGCCGTTTTGCCGGGTGCGCAGGCGATTGCCGGACTTCCACTCGGCCTGAATGCCGATCCTGGCGCAGTAGGCTTCGACTTCGCCGCGATCTTCGCTCTGGAACACGGTCTGCCATGGCAGCCCCATGCCGTCGCCGTAGTTACGCACGTACATGATGCGTTTACGCTGAAACTCCTCGCGCACGGCCGGGTCGATCCGCGCGAGGATTTCGCGGGTGTCGCCGAACGGGGTTTCGCCGCCGGTGGTCGAGGGTGTGTCGCAGTAGAAGTACAGGTGACGCGGGAACACCGGCGAATAGGAATGCTCGTTGTGCGGGAAGATTTTCTCCGCCGCCGGGTAATCGGTGGAGCTGTAGATCTTGAACTGACCGGTGATCTGGGTCCGTGGCGAGGCGCGGAACAGGTACTCCAGGGCGCCGTCGGAAATCGCCGCCACACAGCGGTTGAATTCGGCGATGTCGGCCACCTGGAAGCCACGGAACAGAATCACCGCGTGATCAAGCAGCTTGCTTTCGATCAGGGCGCGATTCTCCGTCGCCCACTCCACCAGGCTCACACCAGGCACTGCCGGGCGGCACACCAGCGGCATGCTGGCACCGTCGAACATCGGCGCAAAACTCACCAGCCGGGTCGGGTCGGTGGACAGGCTCTTGCGCGCACCGCGGCCGATTTTGGGAATGGACTTGGTGGTTGAAACAGTCATAAACCCCTCCAGAAAATGATGACGGCGGCGCCCGGTTGGCACCGCCGCAATGAATCAGTCCGCCGCGCCTTGCGTTGCCGGCGTGCCGCGACGACGCTTGATCGCCATGGGCCCGCCCAGCAACGCCTTGCGCTGCTCGTTCAATCGCGCATCGGCACGGCGCTGCACCTCGGTGGCCAGTTCCAGCAGATCGCTGACCGTCAGCTCGTCGGCGCGCAACAACGCTTGCAGTACCGCCTCGATTTGTTCGAACAGGCTTTGCAGCGTGCTCGGCAAGTACTGCCCGGCGGGTGTTTCGAAACTCAAGTGAATGTGTTCGGCCTCGTTGTAGAACGCAGCGACCATGCCGATCTCGGCAGCTTGCCGACCCGACGGGAAGTCCTCGACCAACAAGCCGTCCATGGAGGGCAAGCGACCGACGCCTTCCTGATAGATCAACTTGATGTCGAACAACGGCGAGCGCCCGGCCCGACGCGGCAAGCGCAACGCTTCCACCAATCGCTCGAACGGCAAATCCTGATGGTCCGAAGCCTCCAGAACCGCACGGCGACAGGCTTGCAAAAGTTGCCCGGCAGCCTGGTCAGCATCGACCTCCACTTGCAGCACTAATTGGTTAACGAAGAAGCCGACCATTTGTTCAAGCTCAACTTGATTTCGGTTGGCGATATCGGTGCCGATGCGCACGCGACCGACCTCGGTGCGCTGACGTAACACCAGGGTGAAGCCGGCCAATAGCACCATGAACAGCGACAATCCACGCTGTTGAGCGAAGTTGCGCAACTGCTGACTCAAGGTCGAATTCAAGGTGAAATGTTGGCTGGCGCCCTCCTGCGCCTGACGCTGATCGCCGTCGCCCGGCAGCTCCAGCACGGCTTGCGGCTGGCCGAGGCGCGCCTGCCAGTAATCGAGCTGACGTTGCAGCTCGCCGCCCTGCTCCAGCCACTGGCGCTGCCATTTGGCGAAGTCGGCGTATTGCACGACCTGCTCCGGCAACTGCGCGACACCACCCCGGTTGAGGGTCGGGTACAGCGTGACGAATTCATTGATCAGAATCCGGAACGACCAGTCATCCGCCGCGATGTGGTGCACCGTCAGCAGCAGCACATGCTCCTGATCCGCAACCTGCAACACCCGCACCCGCAGCAACGGCCCGTTGCGCAGATCGAACGGCCGGGCGACTTCTTCACGGGCCCGTTGCGCGGCTTCGACGTCCGGGGCCGGCAAATGCCGCAGGTCGCTGATGGCGAAATCCAGCGGCAGTTCGGCGTGTACCCGCTGCCAGGCCTTGCCGTCTTCCTCATAGAACGTGGTGCGCAACACGGCGTGGCGTTGCACCAGGGTTTCGAAGGTTTGCTGCAACGCCGACAGGTTCAACGCGCCGCGCAATCGCAAGGCGCCGGGCATGTTGTACATCGAGCTGTCGGGCTCAAGGTTCCACAGGAACCACAACCGCTGTTGGGCAAAGGACAACGGCTGGCGTTCGCCGGAGTGGTCCGCCACCAGCACCGGGCGCTCGCAGACATTGGCGGCGTGCCGCAGGCCTTGCACCTGAGCCGCGAAATCCTGCAGGCGCGGGTGTTCGAACAGGCTGCGCAAACTCACCGACAAGCCCAGACGCTGACGAATCTGCGAAACGATCTGCGTGGCCAGCAACGAATGACCGCCCAACTCGAAGAAGCTGTTTTCGCGATCGACACGGGCAACCTGCAACACCTGCTGCCAGATCTGCGCCAGCTCGATTTCCAGCTCACCTTGCGGTGCGGTGCCGGCCACGGCGTCCCAGACTTCGGGTGCGGGCAACGCCGCGCGGTCGAGTTTGCCGTTGCGGTTGAGCGGCAATGCGCTCATCACCACCAGTTGCGCCGGGAGCATGTAGTCCGGCAGACGCTCACCCAAAACCTGGCGCACGGTTTCGGTGAGTTGACGGGAATCGGCGTTCGGCAACACCGGCACCACATAACCGATCAGTTGCTTGCCACCGACGCCTTCGTGCACCAGCACTGCGGCTTCGCTGATCATCGGCAAGCCTTGCAGGTGCGCTTCCAGCTCACCGAGTTCAACGCGGAAACCGCGAATTTTCACCTGATGATCGATGCGTCCCAGGTACTCCAGCGCGCCGTCCTCGCGATACCGCGCCAGGTCGCCGCTGCGGTACAAGCGTGCACCCGGCGTGGTGGAAAACGGATCGGCAATAAAGCGTTCGGCACTCAAACCCGGACGCTGGTGATAGTGCTGGGCAATGCCGGCATCGCCGCCGATGCACAACTCGCCCACGCAACCGGTTGGCAACAGATGGCCCTCGGTGTCCAGCACGTACAACGCCCGACCCGGCAAGGCGCGGCCAATCGGCACGCCGATCAGGTTTTGCGTGTCGGCCAGGGTGCACAGGTGGGTGCTGGAAACCACCGTGGCTTCGGTCGGCCCATAGGTGTTGAGCAGGCGTACGTCGCCGAGACCGGCGGCATGCCAGAGCTTCAAGCCCTCCAGCGACATGGCTTCGCCACCGACATGAACCTGCCGCAACCGACCTTTGTCGCGCTGAGGCTGCGCGGCCCATTCCTGGGCAAGCAAATACCAGTAGGCCGCCGGCAAGTCCGCCAGGGTTACGCCCTGTTCGATGATCTGCCGGTACAAGGTGTCGGTGTCCCACAGCTCATCGCCGCGCAACACCAGCGCCGCGCCCACGCACAGTGGCGGGTAGCATTGCTCGACAAAGCCGTCGAAGCTGAACGTGGCGAATTGCAGCACGCGGTCGTCGGCGCTGAGTTGCGAATAGTCCGCCGCAATCACGCAAAACTCGCGCAGTGCGGCGTGGGCCAGGCACACGCCTTTCGGCCGCCCGGTGGAACCGGAGGTGTAAATCAGGTACGCGAGGTCTTCGGCACAGGCGAGGTTGACCGGGTTGGCCGTGGAATAGCCGGCCAGCGACGCCGTCGTCAGCGCCAGACGCGGCAAGCCTTCGGGCAGCGCGACATCGTTCAGCAGCTCCGGTTGCGCCAGCAGCAGGTCCATGCCGCTGTCTTCGATCATGTAGGCCAGGCGTTCGGCCGGGTAGTCCGGGTCCAGCGGCACGTAACCGGCGCCGGACTTGAGGATGGCCATGAGGCTGACGATCATCTGTGCATTGCGCCGCACCGACAGGCCGACCCGCTGCCCCGGCGCCACGCCGTGTTCGCGCAGGCGATGGGCGAGCTGGTTGGCCTGGGCGTTGAGCTGTGCATAAGTCAGTCGCTCGTCGCCGACAATCACGGCCCATGCATCGGGCGTGCGGGCCGCTTGCTGCTCGAAACGCTGATGCGCCAACAGCGGACTGTCCAGCAGCGGCGCGGCGGGACGCGATCCCAGCAGTACCTGGGCTTTTTGCTTCGCGTCCAACAGACTGACGGCGCCCAGCACCTGCTGCGGATGCGCAACGAACTGCTCCAGCACATGCAGCAGGTTCGCACTCAAACGCTCGATCTGCGCGGCGCTGAACAAGGCCCGGTCGAAACTGAATTCCAGACGCAGGCTGGTGCCGACTTCGATGCCGAGGGTCAGCGGGTAGCTGGTGATTTCGTGATTGCGCAATGCGCCGAAGGTCAGGCCCGCCGGTGCACCTTGCTTCAGCGCTTCGGCCACCGGGAAGTTTTCGAACACCAGCAAGCTGTCGAACAGCGCGTTGCCCTGCTGCCCGGCCCAGCCCTGAATGTCGTAGAGCGGCACATGCTCGAACTCGCGCAGGCTCAGGTTCAGCGCTTGCAGTTCATTGAGCCATTGGCTGACCGGTTGCGCGGACGACGGCGTGGCAATGATCGGCAAGGTGTTGATGAACAGGCCCAACTGTTGCTCGATACCCGGCAACGGTGCGGATCGCCCGGCAATCGTCGCGCCGAAGGCCACGCACGATTGACCGGTATAGCGCTGCAACAGCAGGCCCCACGCGCCCTGCAACAAGGTGTTGAGGGTGATTTTCTGCTGCCGGGCAAACTCTGCCAGACGCTGCATCGCGGCGCTTTCGAGCGTCAGGTGATGCTCGCCCATGCAGCGCCCTTCGACCGGCGTCGGCAAGGCGTGCGCCAGCAAGGTCGGCGTTTCGAGCGCGGCCAGCGCCTGTTTCCAGAACTGTTCACCCGCCGCCGGTGGCTGCTGCTGAATCCAGCCGAGGTAGTCGCGGTATTGCCCCAAAGGCTTGGCCAGTGTTTGCCCGGCGTAATGCTGAATCACCTCGCCGAGCAACTGCGCGTTGCTCCAGCCGTCCATGAGGATGTGATGACTGGTGTAGATCAGGTGCCAGGCGTCGCTGCTCTGGCGCACCAGCATCAGGCGGAACAGCGGCGCGGCACTGAGTTCGAAACCACGGCTGCGCTCCTCGGCGGCCAGTGCATCGAGGTCGATATCAGCTGCTTCGATCACCTGCAATTGCAGGTCGATCTGGCGATGAATCACCTGATGCGCAGCTTCCAGGCCCAACCAGTGGAAGCTGCTGCGCAGAATGTCGTGACGGTTGATCGCCGCCTGCCACGCCCGACCGAAGGCCGCCAGTTCCAGCCCCTGGATATCCAGGCGCAGTTGGTTGATGTAAGCCTCGGCCTGCGGCTCATACAAGGTGTGGAACAGCATGCCCTGCTGCATCGGCGTCAACGGATAAATGTCTTCGATGGCCGGGGCGGCGACGGGCAAGGCGTCCAGCTGCGCCTGATTGATCCGTGCCAACGGGAAGTCTGACGGCGTGACCTGCCCCGCTGGCGTGGCGCAGCAGTGTTCGATCAGCGCAGTGAGTTCTTCGGTGTAGGCGTCGGCCAGTTTTTGAACGGTGCCGTCGGCGAACATGTCGCGACTGAACCCCCATTGCAGCGAGAGCTGACCGCCATAGACCTGGCTTTCCAGCGTCAGCCAGTTGGCCAGCGGTGCATCGTCACCCTGGGCCTGACCGCCGCTTTCCGCTGCGGGTACAAACAGTGCGTCTTCATCGAACTGGCGGTCGAACTGGCCGAGGTAGTTGAAGGTGATCCGTGGCGCCGGTAACCCTTGCAACGCTTCACGCTGGGCCGGTTCGCCGAGGTAACGCAGCAGGCCATATCCCAGGCCTTTGTCGGGGATGGCGCGCAGTTGTTCCTTGATCGCCTTGATCGTGTTTGCCGTTTGCGCGTGAGGTTGCAGGCGTACCGGGAACAGGCTGGTGAACCAGCCCACGGTGCGCGTCAGGTCGAGGTCGTCGAACAGATCTTCACGGCCATGGCCTTCGAGCGGGATCAGCGTCGAGTTGTGCCCGGTCCAGCGGCAGATCACCCGGGCCAGCGCGGTCAGCAGGAGGTCGTTGACCTGAGTGCGATAGGCCGCCGGCGCCGTTTGCAACAACTGCCGCGTCAACCCGGCGTCGAGCTTCGATTCGATTTTTTGGCCATGGCGATGCTGCAAGCTGCCCAGCGGATTTTCACACGGCAGGTCGCAGGCATCGGTGTGTTGTGCCTGCCAGTAAGGCAGTTGTTGATACAGCGTGTGGGCATGCGCTTGCAGGTGTCTGGCCCAGTGTTGATAAGCGCTGGTTTTGTCCGGCAACGTCGCGGCGCTGCCACCCGCCAATTGCGCATAGGCCTGCTGGAGGTCTTCGAGCAGCACCCGCCAGGACACGCCGTCCACCGCCAGATGGTGGACCGCCAGCAGCAGGCGTTGCGAGCCATCGTCGAGGCTGACCAGCAGCGCGCGCAGCAACGGTCCTTCGGCCAGATCGAGGCTGCGTTGTGCTTCATCGCACAGGTCCGTCAACGCCTCGGTCGACGCCGCGTGACGCTGCCACAACCCGGCCGTTTCGACCTGTGGTCCATGAGACTGCTGCCAGCCATCGACACTCGCGGCAAACCGCAGGCGCAAGGCATCGTGATGGTTGATCACCGTCACCAGCGCGGCTTCCAGTGCTTGCGGGCTCAGCGCTTCGCGCGGCGTCAACAGCAAGGACTGGTTCCAGTGTTGCGGTTGCGCGATGGCCTGTTCGAAGAAGTAGTGTTGCGCCGGGGTCAGCAGCACTTCGCCGCTGACCGGTCCTTGGTCGATGGCACTGCGGCTGTCGAATGCCGCCACCAGCGCCAGGCTGCGCACGGTCTGGTACTGAAACAGGTCGCGCGGGCTGAGACGGATGCCGGCCTGACGGGCGCGGCTGACCACTTGAATGGAGATGATCGAGTCACCGCCCAGTTCGAAGAAGTTGTCTTCGAGGCCCACACGTTCCAGGCCCAGGACGTCCTGCCAGATCTGCGCCAATGCCATCTGCATCGCATCTTGCGGCGCGACGAACGCCTGTTGCGGCGCCGCGTCCGGTTGCGGCAGGGCCTTGCGGTCCAGTTTGCCGTTGGCGGTAACTGGCAACGCATCCAGCGGCATCAGGTAAGTGGGCACCATGTATTCCGGCAGGCTATTGAGCAGCCAGCCCTTGAGGGTTTCCGGCCACTGCGCCTCGGCGTTTTCCAGCACCAGGTACGCCACCAGATGTTTGCCGCCCTGCACCAGGACCACCGCCTCGCGCACCAGCGGATGCTGCATCAAGCGGGTTTCGATTTCCCCCAGCTCGATACGCAGGCCGCGCAGTTTCACTTGATGGTCGAGGCGACCGAGGTACTCGATCACCCCGTCGGCACGCTGGCGCACGCGGTCGCCGGTGCGGTACAGGCGTGCGCCGTCATGGAACGGGCACGGCACAAATCGCTCGGCCGTCAGCCCCGGACGCCGGTGATAACTGCGCGCCAGCCCCGCGCCGCCCAAGTACAACTCCCCCGCCACGCCCGCCGGCACCGGCAGCAACTGCGCGTCCAGAACGTGGGTGCGCAGGTTGGCAATCGGCCGGCCGATGGGCACGCTGTCGGCGCCCTCGTCTACGCACGTCCAGTGGGTCACATCGATGGCCGCTTCGGTCGGCCCGTACAGATTGAACAATCCGGCGCCCGGCAGTTTGGCGAACACCTGAAGCTGGGCATCCAGCGGCAGGGCTTCACCGCTGCACGCGATGCGTTTGAGGCTGGTGCAGGCTTCAACACCCGGTTCGTGGATGAATGCTTGAAGCATCGACGGCACGAAGTGCAAGGTGCTGATGCCGAACTCGCCGATGAGGCGGATCAACCGCGCCGGTTCGCGGTGCGCACCTGGCGGCGCCACCACCAGACGGGCACCGGTCATCAGCGGCCAGAAAAATTCCCAGACCGACACGTCGAAGCTGAACGGGGTTTTCTGCAACACCGAGTCGCTGCCGTCCAGCCCGTACGCCTGTTGCATCCAGCACAAACGGTTGACCAGCGCCGCATGGCTGTTGCCGGCGCCCTTGGGTTTGCCGGTGGAACCGGAGGTGTAAATCACATAGGCCAGGTTCAACGGATTCACCGCCACCTGCGGGCAATTTTCGCTGTAACCGGCCAGCCAGTCCTCGTCCTGATCCAGTGCGATGACCTTGATGCCCTCGGTCGGCAGCGTGCCAGCCAGGGCGCTCTGAGTCAGCAATACAGCAATCGCACTGTCTTCGATCATGTAGGCCAGGCGTTCCGCCGGGTATTCCGGATCGAGCGGCACGTAAGCGCCGCCGGCCTTGAGAATCGCCAACAGGCCGATGACCATTTCCAGCGAACGCTCGACGGCGATCCCCACCAGCACATCGGGACCGACACCCTGCTCGCGCAGGTAATGCGCCAATTGACTGGTGCGCGCATCGAGCTGTGCATAAGTCAGCTGACGGTCGCCAAACACCAGCGCCGGAGCCTCGGGTGTGCGCAGGGCCTGGGCGTGGATCAGTTCATGAATGCATTGCTCGACGGGATAGGTTTCGGCGGTGCGGTTCCAGTCATGCACCAGCACCTGTTGTTCATCCGCCGCCAGCATCGGCAGCTCGCCGACCCGCTGATGTGTGTCGATCACCATTGCCTGCAACAACCGCGTCCAGTGCTGCGCCATGCGCGCGATGGTCGGCGCGTCGAACAGGTCGCTGGCGTAGGTCAGCGCGGCGTGCAGCTTGCCGCTCTTTTCATAGGTGTCGAGGGTCAGGTCGAACTGCGTGGTGCGCCCTTCCCACTCGATCGCGCCCAGCACCAGGCCGGACGCGGTGCTGATGCTGGACATGTCCGCGACCTGCGGCTGGTGGTTGTACATCACCTGGAACAGCGGCGTGTGGCTGAGGCTGCGTTCCAGTTTCAGCGCTTCGACCAGACGCTCGAACGGCAAATCCTGATGGGCCTGGGCACCGAGCGCGGTCTCCTTGATGGCGCGCAGCAGATCGTCAACGCGGGTGTGGCCATCGAGCCGGGTGCGCAGCACTTGGGTGTTGACGAAGAAGCCGATCAGGCCTTCGATTTCCGCTCGGTTGCGGTTGGCAATCGGCACCCCGACACGGATGTCGGTCTGTCCGGTGTAGCGATGCAGCAGCGCGTTGAACGCACCGAGCAACAGCATGAACAGGGTGATGTTGTGTTTCTGCGCGGTGGTGCGCAGTTGCTCGGCCAGTTGCGTGTCGACGGCGAATTCGTAGCGCGTGCCGCGATAGCTCGGCATCGCCGGGCGCGAGTGGTCGGTGGGCAACTCCAGCACCGGGTGCTCATCGCCGAGTTGCGCTTGCCAGTAATCGAGTTGGCGCGCTTGCTCGCCCGCCTCCAGCCAGCGGCGTTGCCACAAGGCGTAGTCGCTGTACTGGATCGGCAGCGGCGCGAGTTGCGGTTGTGCACCGGCCTCGAAGGCGTCGTAGCAGCGGATGAATTCGTCGATCAGCACGTTCAACGACCAGCCGTCGGAGACGATGTGGTGCAGGGTCAGCAGCAGGACGTGTTCCTGCTCGGCGAGTTTGAGCAAGGTCACCCGCAGCAGCGGGCCGATGGACAGATCGAAGGGCAGCACTGATTGCTGTTCGGCCGCCTGGGCGACGGCACGTTCGCGCTCCGTTTCCGGCAAGTCGCTGAAGTCCACGTGTTTGATGATCAGCGGCGCACTGGCCGGCACTTGCAGCAAGGTGTCGTCGGCCTGGCGCTGGAACACCGTGCGCAGGGTTTCGTGACGTTCCACGAGGCTGACGAAGGCTTGTTCCAGCGCCGACAGGTTCAACGCACCGGTCAAACGCACCGCGCCCGGCAGGTTGTAGGCGCCACTTTGCGCGTCCAGTTGCCACAGAAACCACATGCGCTGCTGGGCATACGACAGCGCCTGGCGATCCTCGGCCTCGACGCCGGCTGGAATGGGGAACCGGGCGAAATCAATGCCTTCCTTTTGCAAGGCCGCAAGGAACATCTGGCGCTTTTCCAGGGGCAACCCGATAAACCGGCGAGCAAGTTTCAAGGAGTCATCAGCATTCATTTCTAAGCATCCGGATCAGTGGCGGGAAGCACAAAGGCACGTCGTCCCTATAAAACGAATGCAGACCGGAAAAATTAGCGAATGAGAATAAGTGTCAGCGGGGAGGTGGATCGAGGTCTGTGGACCGCCAAAAATCATTGTGGGAGCGAGCCTGCTCGCTCCCACAGGGGGATAGGTGATCTTGAGATTGTATTAGGCAGTGGCGGCCATGGCGTGCCGGCGATGGTGGACGTCGAGCTGGTCCTTGATCACGCGCAGCACCTTGGCTTCGTGCTCATGGATGAAGAAGTGACCGCCGGCCAGCATGTCCACGGAAAAACTGCCGTGGGTTTCCTTGCTCCAGCCGATCAACTGTTCGGTGGTTGCGCGATCCTCTTTGCCGCCGAGCACGTGCACCGGGCATTTCAGCAGCGGACGCTGGATCGGCTCGAAACGGCCGCACAGCAGGAAGTCTGCGCGCAGGATCGGCAGTGTCAGGCTCATCAGCTCTTCATTGGCCAGCACTTCTTCGCTGGTGCCATTGAGGGTGCGCAGTTGCTCGATCAGCTCGGCATCGGTTTTCGGATCGGCGAAACCCTGATCGTAATCAGCCCGCATCGTCGGCGCAGCGGTGCCCGAGGCGAACAGCGCCACCGGTTCCGGGCATCCCAGCGAGCGCAAGGCATGGGCCATTTCACAGGCCAGCAACGCACCGAGACTGTGGCCGAACAGCGCGTACGGCGCCTTGAGCGTGGCTTTCTGTTCCTGGGCGAGTTGCAGCGCCAGGCGCCGCATGTCGGTGTGCAACGGTTCGCCGAACCGCGCGCCACGGCCCGGCAGTTCCACCGGCTGCAGCTTGAGCCACTCCGGCAGCTTGCGCCGCCAGCGGCTGTAAACCATGGCGCTCGCGCCTGAATAGGGCAGGCACAGCAATGTCAGCTGGGTCACCGGGCTTACCTCGAAAAGTTGTCTGCTAAGAGAACGGATGAGCGCCGCCGGGAATTAGACAACTGCATTGACGCCTTCGCGGGCAAGCCTCGCTCCTACAGGATTTGCGCAGTTCACGCTTTCTGCGCACGACGCAAATCCTGTAGGAGCGAGGCTTGCCCGCGAAGAAGACAGCGAGAAGTCACTGAATGAATACTTACCTAAGGTGGCGATAGGTTGGGACCGCGGAACCAAGCACCACCGCCCCCGCCGCAATCGCCACCCAGAACCCGCTGCGCGCGCCAAACGCATCCACCAGCCAACCCGAGCTGGCCGCGCCAATCGCCACGCCGATGCTCATCCCCGTCACCAGCCAGGTCAGGCCTTCGGTGAGTTTGGCCGGCGGCACGATGCGTTCCACCAATGCCATGGCGACAATCAGCGTCGGCGCAAAAGACAGACCCGCGACGAACACGGCCAGCGCCAATCCGACAATATTGGTCGCCAGCAGCAACGGCAACGTGGTCACCGCCGTCGCCACCCCGCCGTACAGAAACAGTCGCGGCAGCGGCACTTTCGAGCGCAACGCGCCGAACGCCAAACCGGCCAGGCATGAACCGATGGCATACACCGACAACACAATGCTCGCCGCCGCCGGTTGCCCTTGATGCTGGGCGAAGGCCACGCTGACCACATCCACCACGCCGACAATGGTGCCCATGGCGACCATCAACAACATCAGCAACTGAATCTCGCTGGAACGAATGATCGAGCCCTGATGGTGTTCTTCATGGGGATGTATCGCCGGTTCGGTGTCCCGTTGCAGAACGAACGCCGTGACGCCAATCGCCAGCATCAGCAGCGCCGCCAATGGCCCCGCTTCGGGGAACACCACCACGCACAAGCCTACCGACAGCGGCGGCCCGACAATAAAACAGACTTCGTCGAGCACCGACTCCAGGGCATACGCGGTTTGCAGTTGCGGCTGGCCGCGATAGACCTCGGTCCAGCGCGCCCGCACCATCGCCGACATGCTCGGCATGCAACCGGCCAGCGCGGCGAACACAAACAGTGTCCATTGCGGTGCCTGCAAACGCGTGCACAACAACACCAGCAACAACGCGCCGCCACCGATCAGTGCCGACACCGGCAAAATCCGACGCTGCCCGAAACGGTCCACCAGCCGCGAAACCTGCGGCGCGCAAAACGCCGTGGCCAAGGCAAACGTCGCTGCCACCGCACCGGCCAATCCGTAGCCGCCCTGCAATTGCGAGAGCATGGTGATCAGGCCGATGCCGGTCATGGAAATCGGCATGCGCGCGATCATCCCGGCCAGCACAAAGGCTCGGCTGCCCGGGGCTTTGAACAGTTCGCGGTAGGGGTTGGCCATGGCTCGGCTCTCGACAAGGGCCTGCAAGTTGCCATAAGGCTGGTTGAGGGGAAAGCGGGTAATTGTTGGTTGAATGTGAAGGCCCCATCGCCGGCAAGCCGGCTCCTACAGTGAAACGCGGTCAACTGTAGGAGCCGGCTTGCCGGCGATCGAACGTTAACGCGGTCCGCCTGCTAAAACACTAAGGCTCTGTGGCCCACACACCTACAAGCACTAAACAAAACCGCACCGCCCCCGAAAAATCGTTTGTTGCCACTCATTACATCCCCACCTAACATCCCTCCTCAACGGGTACAGCGGAGCTGTCCAACAAAACCCGAATTCAAGGAACCTGAATGAGCCAGCGCATCTACCGCAGCATCGACACCCCACTCCGATCCGGCCTGAACCGCGATGAACTGTGGGAAGGCCCCGACAAAGGCCTGATCAAATGCTGGGAAATCGGCCGCCAACGCGCCGCCCGTTTTCCCGAAATGGCCCAACAATGCCTGGCCGGTGAACTGCCGGTGCTGGGCTGGAAAGGGGGCGTCAGCCGCAGCCTGAAGAAACTCGAAAAGTACGGATCCCTCAAATACCTCGCCCAGTGGCAAGGTTTGCGCGGGGAAGACCTGGACGTTGACCTGGCTGAAGAACGGGCATTGACCTGCTCGCGAACCGGAATGGTGGTGACGTTTACGCCGGATCGGGCGAAGTACTTCAATCAGGTCATGGAAACGGAAGTCTGATCTGCCTCGGAACTCACCGAAAACCGCTCCCGATACGCTTGCGGCGTCACGCCCATCGCCCGCAGGAAGCTGCGCCGCAACGTCTCTTCGCTGCCAAACCCGCACTGCACCGCGACCCGTTTGATCGGCACGCCGGTATCGCTGAGTAACCGCCGCGCCGTTTCGACCCGAATCAGTTCGATGGCCCGTGCGGGCGTCTGGCCGGTGTCGGCGCGGTAGTGACGGACGAAGCTGCGTTCGCTCATGCCAGCCTGCAAGGCGAGGGTCGGAACGCCCAGGTCCATGGTGAGGTTTTCGCTGATCCAGGCGTGAAGATCGTCGAAACGGTTGCCTTCCTTTTGCAACGACAGGGTCACGCTGAACTGTGATTGACCGCCCGGACGCTTCAAAAACACCACCAACTGCTGCGCCACTTCCAGCGCCATGGTGCGACCGAGGTCCTCTTCGACCATGGCCAGCGCGAGGTCGATACCGGCAGTGACGCCGGCCGAGGTCCAGACCGGGCCGTCGTTGATAAAGATCGGATTGGGTTCGACACGCAAGCGCGGGTGTTTTTGCGCCAACTGCTCGCAACGGGTCCAGTGAGTGACCACCCGCCGGCCATCGAGCCAACCGCTGGCCGCCAGCAAAAACGCCCCGGTACACACTGATGACACCCGCCGACACCCCGCCGCATGCTCACGCACCCAAGCCACCAGCGCCTCATCCTCCGCCGCTGCATAAACGCCCCAGCCGCCGGCAATGATCAGGGTGTCGCTGCCCTGCCCGGGCAACGGTTCGGCCACCAGCGCCAAGCCCGCCGACGACGTCACCGCCCCGCCGCCGCTGGCAATCACCGTCGGCGCGTAAGGCGGCGGCAAGCCTTTCTGGCGGGCAATGTCATTGGCCGAGGCAAACACCTGCAACGGCCCGGTGACGTCGAGCAGTTGCACGTTGGTGAAGGCGAGCACATGAATAGACTTGGGCATACTTGGCGTAATTCGTGGGGTAATTGGCGTATACGCCAAATCCTACGAGCCTACAGTGAAGCCGTCCACTCACTTCACGAGAAAAACACCATGACGTTGCAGATCGGTTTTCTGTTGTTCCCGCAGGTTCAGCAACTGGACCTGACCGGCCCTTACGACGTACTCGCCTCGCTGCCGGACGTGAAGGTGCATTTGATCTGGAAAGACCTGATGCCGGTCACCGCGAGCACCGGCCTGGTGCTCAAGCCCACCACCACTTTCGATGATTGCCCGGCGCTGGATGTGATCTGCGTTCCCGGCGGCAGCGGTGTCGGGCCGTTGATGGAGGATGAGCAGACGTTGGCGTTCATCAAGACGCAGGCGGCCAATGCGCGGTATGTCACCTCGGTGTGCACTGGCGCATTGGTGCTCGGCGCGGCAGGTTTGCTCAAAGGTAAGCGCGCCACCACTCATTGGGCGTATCACGAGTTGCTTGGACCGTTGGGTGCAATCCCGGTGAAGGATCGGGTGGTGCGCGATGGCAATCTGCTGACTGGTGGCGGGATCACCGCCGGGATCGACTTTGCCCTGACCCTGGCGGCTGAATTGTTCGATAAGGACACGGCGCAATTGGTGCAGTTGCAGCTGGAGTACGCGCCGGCGCCGCCGTTTGAATCCGGTAGCCCGGAATCAGCGCCTCAGAGTGTTTTGGCAGAGGCTCATCGGCGTACGGCGCCATCGTTGCAGCAGCGGACGCTGATCACTGAACGGGCCGCAGCAAATCTCGGCTTGTAGGTAATCAATGTGGGTTCAGGTTCGCCCATACTCTGTGTACGACGGGGATGAATTGTAGGAGCCGGCTTGCTGGCGATAGCGGTGGGTCAGTCAACACGTTTATCGCCTGAACACACGCCATCGCCAGCAAGCCGGCTCCTACAGTAGATGTACGTAATGGCTGAGTCACTTTTCTACGGGCGAAAAAAAACCCGCCAGAGGCGGGTTTTTCCCAAGACCATTGTCGACTCCCTGTCGGTAGCGAATCCTTGCTGATGGTCGATCATCCGTGATCCTGAAGCGCTTCCTGTGCTTCAGTTGATGTGGCTAGATTACGCATCGGATCCAATGTGCAATAGACGACATAGCTACCATCGCGTGTAAGACATTCGCTATACCAGCCCTTCCGAAAACCCTTAGGCGCCTCAGGTGTCGAGCGCTCAAGCCGCGAGTTTCGCGGCCTGCAGCGGTGCTACGACGGGCAGCGCCTGCGCCATGGTGATCATTCTTCCTGTCTCACCCGGGCTTTGGCGGTTTCAGCCAAAAACTGTTCAATGTTGTTCATCTGTTCCTCCCAGCCCCGGCTGTCCATGCGGAAAGCCTTTTCGCGGCGTGTCTGGGGGATGTGATCGAAACCGGACTCGGACACCTTGAGCAACGTACCTTCAGGGTGGTCCTCCAGCTCGAACTTCACCAGCGTGGTGGGTTCCTGGGAATAGTCGACTTCCGGGCGCACCGCGTAGGGGTGCCAGCGAAACGAAAACACCCGCTCCGGCTCGACCCGCTCCACCAGCACATTCCACAAAACGTGCTCATAACCGGGGTACGTGACCTGCCCCTGAGTCCACTCACCGGCGACAAAACGCTTGCCTTCCAATGCCACGCCAAACCACTGCCCGAACGCCTCGGCATGGGCCAGTACACGCCAGACCTGCGAGCGCGGGGCTTTAAGCAGGATCTTCCTTTCGATGCGATCTGATGCTGGGTTCATAAGTCACCTCCTGTACTGAACAGTAGGCCTGTGTGACCACAAGTCCAACCCTAAAGTTGTACCAATCGGGCCTCTCAATCAACCTGCCTGAAATATTCGGCCGCACATCCGGGCCAAAGTTCGGCGCTGAGAACAAGAGTCAACGGGCGGGAGCTGCTACCGTTTGCAGGGACGACATTGACCGGACAAGGAAGATTCATGCAGCCCTCACTCACGGAACGTTATCGCGGCGCCCTGCTGGGCCTGGCCTGCGGTGATGCCGTCGGCACCACGGTGGAGTTTCAGCCACGTGGTTCGTTCAGGCCCCTGACCGACATGGTGGGCGGCGGCCCATTCAACCTGAAACCCGGGCAATGGACCGATGACACCTCAATGGCGTTGTGCCTGGCCGAAAGCCTGCTGAGCAAAAACGGCTTCGATGCCGCCGACCAGATGGGGCGCTACCTGGATTGGTGGCAATCGGGTTACCTCAGTTCGACCGGGGAATGCTTCGACATCGGCATGACGGTGAGCGAGGCTTTGGCCCGGTATCAGCAAACCGGCGAACCCTTCGTTGGTTCAACCGATCCCTATACGGCAGGGAACGGCTCGTTGATGCGGCTGGTGCCGGTGGTTTTGTACTACTTTCCCGACCGCGACCGGATCAAGGTGTTTTCCGCAAACAGTTCCCGCACGACACACGCCGCGCCTGAAGCCGTTGAGTGCTGCCAATTGTTCGCCGAGCTGACAGGTAACGCGTTACAGGGCGCGGCCAAAGCGGATTTACTCCGCTTGCCGGCCACGACCTTCCTGCAGTCAAAAGTCGCCGCCATCGCACGCGGCGATTACTTCGACAAACCCGAAAGCGCTATCCGTGGCAGCGGTTACTGCGTCGCCTCGCTGGAAGCCGCGCTGTGGTGTTTTCATCACAGCGACAGCTTCGAAGCCGCCATCCTGAAGGCCGCCAACCTGGGCGATGACGCCGATACCACTGCCGCCATCGTCGGTCAGTTGGCCGGCGCTTTCTACGGTGTCCAGGCCATTCCCGAACGTTGGCTGGCGAAGTTATACCTGCGCGAAGACATCGAGGCTTGCGCGGATCAATTGCTCAAGGCTTCCGGCGCTGACACCGCAAGTGAATGAGGCTTCGCTACACTGCACCTCTTCTTTTCCTGTCACAGCGAGTTTCCCATGAACCCACGCGTGCTCCTGGCGCTGACGCCGTTGCTGTTCACCACCGTTGCCCATGCCGTCGATTGCGACAACGCCACCGACCAGGCCACGATGAATCAATGCGCGGCGCAGCAGAACAAGGCGGCGGACAAGGAGTTGAATGCGCTTTACCAGCAGATCACCGCGCGTTTGAAGGACAGCCCCGAGAGCAAGAAGCAGTTGATTGGCGCGCAACGGGCGTGGATCGGGTTCCGGGATGCCGAGTGCAGGTTTTCGGCGTCCGGGGTTGAGGGCGGGAGTGTTTATCCGTTGATTTACAGCAATTGCATCACGGACCTGACCAAGGCTCGGGTGGAGGCTTTCAAAACTTACTTGAAGTGCCAGGAGGGGGATTTGAGTTGCCCGGTGCCGGGGCAGTAAGTTCTCTAGCGTTTTCCATGGCCTCTTCGCGGGCAAGCCTCGCTCCTACAGGTTTCGGTGATTCCTTGTAGGAGCGAGGCTTGCCCGCGAAGACGTCCTTTCAAACGCCGCGATTACCGGACGAAAATCTGCGCCGTGGTAATCGCCATATCCCCACCCGGCAACTTGATGCTGCCCAACTGTTTCAGGCTGTCAGCATCAAAAATCGCCACATCATTAAACGTCCCCGCCAGGTAAATCTTGCTGCCGTCCTTGTTGAAGGAAATGCAGTAGTAGGAATGATCCAGCGTCGCCGCCTGGAGCATTTTCTTTTCCTTGATGTCGTACTTCGCCAGGCGATTGAGCACGCCGAACATCAGGTTCGGGTCCTTCGGCGAGCGCATGCCGCTGAAGTAGATTTCCGTCAGCGGGCCGAAGTCGGTGGTTTCGGTCTTGCCGGTTTTCAGGTCGATGCTGAACAGCCCGTACAGGTACTCGGCGGTCAACGGATCCTGCTTCTTGTCCTTGAACTTTGCCGCGGTGTAGAGCAGCGAGAAGTCGTGGCGATAGGTCTGCTGGTTCCACACGTAGAGCACGTCCGGTGCGCTGTAGTTCGCCCGTTTCCAGTGCCGGCTGGGAATCAGCACGTCGAACTTGCCGGTTTTCACATCGACCTTGTAGACGTCCGCCCCGGCCACATACAGCGTGCCGTCGTCGCCACTCTGCATGATGGTCAGCTGCCGTGGCGCCGGGAAACTGCGCACGGGTTTGGCATCCATGCCGGCGTCGGTGGCGTAGACATCCAGTCGCGGCTGCTGAACTTCGTAGCGGTCATTGAGCATCAACGTCGGGTTGGCAACGGTGAACAGCTCCTTGCCGTCATGACTGAGGGTGAAGGCGAACATCGACTTCGCTTTCACCCCCGGCTTCTGGGTGATGCTGGCGTGGAACACCTGTTTGCAGCTGTCCAGCTCGACGCCGTAGACATCCGCGTAGTGATTGTTCAGCACGTAAGCGGTCTTGCGATCCGGCGACAGCTGAACAGTGCCCGGACCAAAGGCGTCGGGCATCTTGCAGGTCTTGAACAGCGTGTCCGTGGCCAGGTCGATCACGTGCAGGTTGTTCGGGTAATTGGTGGTCAACATGTACTCGTGACCGTCTTGCAGAGCAGTGTTTTCATCGGCCAGAACAGTGAGCGAACAGGTGCTCAGGACGGCAAACGCGGCCAGGCCGCAGGCTTTGATGCTAGGCATGCTGGAATCCTTCTTGTCTGTCCGATCACTTGTCTTTAGGGAAGACAGTGCCAAGGTTGCGCCAGTTGTCGTTGGACGCCTGGGCATCCTTGTTCCAGTCCGGGTAGGTGCTCATCATGTCCGGCACCTGGGCCGGCCACCAGCAAGGGTCGGAGCAGCCGTAAAGGTCGGCTTCCATCGGCTGGCACAGCGACGACACACCGCCAAACGCATCGATTTCCCAGCCCGGGTCGGTGGTCGAGGCGCAGCCCGCGACAGAGCTCATCGCCACCACTTCTTCGATACGGTTTTCGGCCGCGGCTTCATCGAGTTTCAACGCTTTGTTATTGATTGCCTTGAGATGTTTCATATCAGTGAGCCTTGCGCGGAGTGATGTAGCTGCTGATAAACGCAGGGTTGTTGGCCATGATCCGGGTGTAGACCTCGATGCCGAAGTCCACCCAGTCACGCATCAGTTCGCAGTAGTGATAGGTCGGGTGGGTCGGGTCGCCGTAACGGGCGTAACTCTCGTGGTAGCAGCCGCCGGAGCAGAGGTTGCGGATCTGGCAGTCTTCGCAGCCGGTGTTGGTACGGTCGAGACGCTGGGACAGGAAGTCGTTCAACTCCACCTGTTTCACACCGCTGTGTACGTTGCCGAAGGTCGGCAAGGACGAGCCGGTGAAACGGTGGCACAGGTTCAGTTCGCCCTTGTGATCCACCGCCAGCATTTTCAGGCCGGCGCCGCACGGCAGGGCTTTTTTGTGGCCTTCGTGGATGTCGGTGATCAACTGGTGAAGGTTGGAGAAGCCGATGTTGCGGTGCTCCAGCGCCGCTTCCAGATAACGCCGACCGAGCGCCTTCATGTTGGCGAACACCTGCACCAGTTCATCGCTGGTGAGGTTGAAGCTGCTGATGTCACCGGAAGTCACCGGAGCAAAGCCGACTTCGGCAAACCCCAGCTCGTTGAACAAGTGATCCCAGATGGTTTCGACGTCGGTGACGCCGGTGGTCAACGTCACTCGCGCGCCAACCGGACGGCTGTTGTAGCGCGACAGCAGCATCTCGGCCTTGCGCCGCACCACGTCGTACGTGCCCTGCCCGCCCACGGTGATGCGGTTGCGGTCGTGCACGGTTTTCGGCCCGTCGATACTGACGGAGAGCCCGAAACGGTGGGCGTTGAGGTAGTCCACGGTTTCTTCGGTGAGCAGCGTGGCGTTGGTGGTCATCACGAACTCGACGAACTTGCCGGCTTCGCGAAAACGCTTCTCACAGTAATCGACCATGTACTCGATCAGCTTGCGATTGCTCAACGGTTCGCCGCCGAAGAACACCACGGTGAAACGCTCTTCATCCGGGGATTCGCGCAGCAGCATTTCCACTGACGCAATCGCCGTTTCAACGTCCATTTTCTTGCCCGCCGACGGCTTGTCGAGGTCTTCCTTGTAGCAGTAGGTGCAGCTCAGGTTGCAGCCGGTGTTGACGTTGAGCACCACGGTATTGATCGCGGTGCGCTCGACCCGTTTCGTGCCGATGTCCGGGGTCAGCGGCGAGCCGTCGCTGACCAGTTCCAGCGAGATCAGTTCGCGCAGGGTCTCGGTGATTTCTTCGCCGTTGAAACGTGCGGCCAGGCGCTGGATCAGGTCGTCCGACGAACAGCCTGGACCGCGCAAGGTGTCGATGATGGTGCCCGTCAGCTCATCGCTGGCGAACAGCGAACTGCTGGGAATGTGGAACAGCATGCGGTCGGCATCGACGTGCACTTCGTGCAGATTCCGCTCGACCAGATTCAAAATAGCGCCCATTGCAACCTCCTGTGCAGACCTCTTTGACGAGGCCTGCGGTCATTCCAAAAAGTGTCTGAAACGGTTAACGGTCAGCCAACTCATGGAATGGGTGGATTGTTCCAGCGTTGCACGGTGACGATCATGTGGACCTCGCCGGTCAGGGATTTCCCTGCGTCGTCGACGGCGGCGATCACCTTGAGGTTGCCGGCATTGTTGGTGGACATTTTGCGTTGCGGGTTCGGCCCGGCATCGCCCGGTGTGAACACGCCGCTGTCAGCCTGCATGGTGCCGGCGAACTTGACGTCTTCGTCTTCCTTGGCGCGGTCGTCGAAGGCTTCGACTTTCCATTGCGCCGGGAACACGCCGATGCGATACGGTTTGCCGTCAGCGCCCTTGCCCCAGGCTTCGGCGTCAAAACGGCCCTGGACTTTCGGCGTCGAACCACCGCCCTCGCCGATCCGCGCCACCGAGAACTCGGGCACGACTTTGACTTCGGCGATTTTGCTGTAGACCGACAGGGTCGGGCCTTTCAGCGTGCCGACGGTGACGTTGCGCAGCCCCGGTTGGGCGTTGGCGGCAGCCTTGAGCTTGACGCGCATACGCTGCGGACTTTGCTCCAGCACTTCGACCACTTCCACACCTTTGCCGAAGCTCGGTTTACCGCTGAGACCGCTGCCGATCAGGGTCACTTCTGACACGCTGCCGGCCTTGAGGTAACCCGGCTGCACCGCGAGCAAACGACTGCTGCCTTGCTTGGCCGCGACGAAGTCCAGACCCCGTTCATCGTGCTCGGCCTCGAACATCCGGCCTTGCATCGCATTGCCCTGGGCGGCGAACACCTGGCGCATGGTCACGCCGTCGATGGTCACGTTGCCGCGCCATTCGTAGCCGGTGTAGAGAATCGCGCTGCCGTCGCCATTGAACGGCGTACCGTCGGCGTATTGGCCTTTGACGCTGACCTTGAAGGTGTCGTCGCCAGCGGCGGTCACGCTCATCACCCCGGCCAGTTCACCTTTGCCCGGCAAGTGGCCGCTGAAGCTCCAGTCACCGGCAAACGCTTCGGCTTTGGGTGCTGCGCTCAGCCATTTTTTCCAGGCCGGGTTGTCCAGCGGATACCGCTTGGCCAACAGCGGCACCATGTCTTTGCGGGCAATGTCGAACCAGTCGCGGTCGCGGGCCAACGCCTGGTATTCGAGGGACGGCCATTGACCGAGGTGGAAATTCACCAGGCGCTCCCATTCCTGGGCCGGACGCCGTTGCAAGGCGACCCGCGCACCGGAGTGGCAGCGACCGCACATCTGGCTAGTCTGGTCGTCGAACTTCTCGACGGTATTGAGTCGACGCTCCAGCGCGTAACGCACGCCGTCCGTCTCGCTCGGCGCCAGGCCCTGGGTGTCGGCCAGGTATTTGACCAGGGTACGGCGGTCGTCATCGCTGATCTGCAAACCGTGCATGGTCTGCATCCGGGCGATGCTCATCAGCCAGCCTTCCGGGGTTTTGCGCTGGTGGCTGATGCGGCTCAGGGTGTTTTCGGCTTCAGGGGTGTGACAGCCCTGACAGGTTTCCTTGAGGATGGTCTGGGCGTCGCGGGCTGCCAGGCTGTCAGGCGAATGCAGCGCCACACACGCGGCCACGGCCAGCAGACTGACGCTCAGGCCTGATCGGAGTTTTCTCTTCATCAACGTCGAACCTCGCACGGTGCTTTCTTATTTTTGTGGCTTATCGTTTTTATGGTTTCTGCCGCCGGCGGCGCACCGCAGACGGAGGCAAGAGAAACGTCTGCGATGAGCAATACACGGAGCGTGCCAGCTTGCCGATTACCTTTTTTATCAAGCGCTTGCGTGAAGTTGAATGCGATTGGCCATGCTTGATCGAGAGCGCGTGCGTCTAATATCGCGACAGTTGTTGCAGTCTGAGACAAGCATAGATGCCTTAACCGGGACAGCTCATCGCACGACGATTGACGACAGGCCCGTGCGGGGGCGAAATGGTTGTTCACCAATTGCCGTTCAGGGGATAACGAAATGGCAAACATCACTGTCCTGGCGGGGGACTTTCTGCAGGGTGACGGAGAGTACAGAGACGGCGTTTTCACCTTGAGAACGTCGCTTCACCCGTGGCCCGGCATCACCCTGCCACTCTCCTCGTTCAAAAGCGTGGAAGTCGCCAACGAAGAGTCGATCAACAACATCAAGGACGCCATCGGCTTCGGCGTCGCCGGCGCCATGCTGCTGGGGCCCATCGGCGCGATTGCCGGTTTCATGCTGGCCGGAAAAGAAACCGAAGTGACCTTTCTGGCAACGCTGAAAGACGACAAAAAGCTGCTGGCTGCCGTTGATAGCAACACGTTCGATGAGATTTCCCGGAAAATAGCAGCTTGATTGCCTGACGCGAGCCGCACCGGCCTTCAACGGTGCGGCTTGTCGCCGGTTCAGATGGAATAGGTGGGATGAATGCTCTTGTGCGCCTCGATTTCCTGGCGCATGTCCGCCACCAGCGTGGCGATGGCATGGGGACTGTCCAGTGTCCACACCGGAACGTGGGTGGCGATCAGGTCCACTTTGCCCGTCATGCAGTCACAGACCCGGATCGTCATGGACTGGTCCGCTTCCATGTTGCAGGTGCAGACGGCGGGTAGAAAACTGTGTTCGATGATGCTTTGAATTTCCAGGGTTGAAAGGAACATCGCAACCTCCCTTACGCCAGATGTATAGCAGGGGAAATGCTCCGTCATTTCACCACCGAGCCTGAAAATTCTATTCCCCAAAGGTGGGGGGCTCAAGGGCGCAACCCGGTTGCTCGTCGTCTCGACGGGTGGTCATCGGCGCTCAAGGTATCGCGCTTTGCGCCGATAACCTGCTACACCAAACGTTAAGGGAATGACGACATGGCAATTTCTTTAAATGCAGCCTTGATCCAGCCATCGGCCGCTCAGCTCAGCCAGTCCAGCCAACCACTGACCGCGAAAACGCTGACTGAAGACCTGCAGAAAACAGCGGTCAACATCAATCCGGCAGCGATTTACCATCCAGGCGATGAAACCCCGGCATCCAGTCCGGCCATGGAATCGATCGAGACCTGGATCGGCCGCACCCAGTCACCCGACTTCCCGCAGGTTGCCGAGCGGCACAAAAATGCCCATCAATCGCTGAAATACTCCTTCGAAGAGTTCCAGTCAGCGTTGGCCCATGCCTACCCGGATCTCGCCGACAAAAAATTTGGCTTCACCATTCAAGCGGATGGAAGCCTCAAAGCCCTCAACAGTTCAGGCCAGCTCAGTTCTTCCGATATGAACCGGCTGAACAATCTGCTGAATGCTTCCAGTTCGCTGAAATCGGCAGCGAGCAGTTACCGCGACGCCTCCATCGACCTGGTGGCCGCCGACTCCGTATGGGGCGGCAGCTACGTGGGCGGGTACAACCTGAACAAGGAAAACTTCGCCAACACCATCGATCTGGGCGCCCTGTTCTTGAAGAAAGGCTCGGTGCCAAACGCTGAAACCCTGAACGGCTTCTTCTCTTCCCAGTTGTGGAGTAAAGGCGAGCGGATGACGCGGGAGACGGAAACGGTGATGTTGGCCGAGCGCAATAAGATCGACGTGACGGCCTGATTCCGACAACAGGCGCGGAGTGCCCGAATCAGCTCAGGCCACATCGTTGGCCTGAGCTGAAAAAACCGTCTCTTGAATCTCAGCCGCCGTCGCGATTTGCGACAACGTAGCAGAACCCGACGGCCCCGAATTTCATCCCACGCCCGCCGCCAAAGGGCTATCCGGCCCTTCCGGACAGTTGGCACAGCCATTGCGAAAGCCTCGTTCTCACGAACAACAAGAGGCCTCGCCATGACGCTCCCCTACCTGCTTCCCGCCACCTCGGCGTTCATCCAGCGCGCCCCGCGCATGCTTATCGGCGGCGACTGGGTCGAGGCTGCCGACGGCCAGACCATGCCACTGCACAACCCGGCCACCGGCGAAGTGCTGTGCGTGGTGCCGCGGGCCACGCCCGAAGACGTTGACCGTGCGGTGCTCGCGGCGCGTCAGGCGTTCGATGATTCCGCCTGGACCCGCACCCGCCCCCGCGAGCGGCAGAATTTGCTGTGGAAACTCGCCGACCTGATGGAACGCGACGCCGAACTGCTGGCGCAGCTGGAATGCCTGAACAACGGCAAGAGCGCGGCGGTGGCTCAGGTGATGGACGTACAACTGTCCATCGACTTCCTGCGCTACATGGCCGGTTGGGCGACCAAGATCGAAGGCTCCAGCGTGGAAGTGTCGTTGCCGCTGATGCCAAACGATCAGTTCCACAGTTTCATTCGTCGCGAAGCGGTGGGCGTGGTCGGCGCCATCGTCGCCTGGAACTTCCCGCTGCTGCTGGCCTGCTGGAAACTCGGCCCGGCACTGGCCACCGGTTGCACCGTGGTGCTCAAACCCGCCGATGAAACCCCGCTGACTGCATTGAAACTCGCTGAACTGGTGCTGGAAGCGGGTTATCCCGAAGGCGTGTTCAACGTGGTCACCGGCACCGGCATCACCGCCGGTTCGGCGCTGACCCACAACCCGCTGGTGGACAAGCTGACCTTCACCGGCTCCACCGCCGTCGGCAAGCAGATCGGCAAGATCGCCATGGATTCCATGACCCGCGTCACCCTGGAACTGGGCGGCAAATCGCCGACCATCGTCATGGCCGACGCTGACCTGAAGACCGCCGCCGCAGGTGCTGCCAGCGCGATTTTCTTCAACCAGGGCCAGGTCTGCTGTGCCGGTTCGCGGCTGTATGTGCAGCGCAAGCATTTCGACAATGTGGTGGCGGACATCGCCGACATTGCCAACGCCATGAAGCTCGGCAACGGGCTGGACCCGAGTGTCGAGATGGGGCCGCTGATCTCGGCGCGCCAGCAGGAACGGGTTTACGGGTACATCGAAAAAGGTCGGGAAAGCGGAGCGACGATTGCCTGCGGCGGTGAACAATTCGGGCCGGGATTCTTCGTCAAACCGACAGTGATCGTTGATGTCGACCAGAAGCACTCGCTGGTGCAGGAAGAGATCTTCGGGCCGGTGCTGGTGGCGATTCCATTTGATGATGAAGCCGATGCGTTGCGCATGGCCAACGACAGTCCCTATGGGCTCGGCGCGAGCATCTGGTCGAATGATCTGGCGGCGGTGCACCGGATGATTCCGCGGATCAAATCCGGTTCGGTGTGGGTCAATTGCCACAGCGCCCTGGACCCGGCGCTGCCGTTTGGCGGGTACAAGATGTCGGGG